>DJPG01000095.1:1515-15442 GCA_002439735.1 Firmicutes bacterium UBA6418
CACTTTCTTTTCCCCCGGCTTATAGTCAGCAATCACCCGGAACAGATCCAGCCAATCTGTAAATACTGCTTTCTGCAGCAGTGCATTTTTCGTTGTACGGGCGATAACACCCGCCAGTCGTTTCATGCTTTGACTTTCCAATTCCTCTGTGGCAAGAAAATAAAATGCTGTTTTATCCTTCAAAAACTCTTTGATCAGCGTTGTCTTTCCAACTCGGCGGCGACCATAGATAACTACAAAGCTGCTGTCACGACCGTACTCCGCATTCAGTTTCCCCAGCTCACTTTTTCTTCCTATAAATTTCATATGTGCATCTCCTCCTCGTTATAATAAATTATTTTATGATAATTTAATTTATATTATATATTTATAGGGAAAAAAGTCAAGTTCATTTGCTCTTGCGGGACTATTTCCATTATCAAGGTAAGTCTTGTCTTCTTATTCGTTATTCACTATTCACCGAGCAGCCATTCTATGAGGTTTTCAGAATGGTGCAAATTTCTTGCTAATCTGAAAAAAAATGCGGATTCCGCAAAAAATTCAGATACATCCTCGCCCCCATCAATTCTCTTTCAGCAAGAATACCCTATACAAAGGAAGTGTGAGGATCTGCTCTGTGCGTCCTACGTTGTAGTCTCCCAGCTTGATCGCATGGTTGGCTTTGACCTCAACCAAAGTACATTGTCCTTTATTGCAGGCTTCCTGCGTATTTTGAAGTGGTAAACCCTTTTTGACAACAGAGTGTGGAAAAAAAGCAACTTTTTCAAGGGAGTTTCGCGAAAACCAGAAACTTTTTCAAACGACTTTTGTCGACAAGTATCAACTTTTTTGTCAATCAAGAAAAGATGATTCCGCAAACGGGATCACCGGCGGCTGATCGCTGACATGTTCGCCGATGTGCTTTTCCATCCAGACCATGTCGTACCAACGTCCGAATTTATAGCCGCATTTTGTGAATCGGCCGACCAGGCGGTAACCCATGTGTTCATGGAACTGCATGCTGTTTTTGGTCAGATAGACGTCGTCCGCCCCGTCTGCGGGGTAGGCGATGCAGGCGTTGACGTTGAGGATGCGCTGCGCGCGGAGGGCACTTTCCAGCGCCTCATAGAGCATGCGGCCGAGACCCTGCTTTCTCCGGTCGCGGCGGGTGTAGATGGTGACCTCCACATCCCAGTCATAAGCCGCCCGTTCCTTGAACGCCCCGGCATAGGCATAGCCGACCGGTTCTCCGTCCTCCTCCGCGACCAAATACGGGTATTTGGCTGAGATCGTCTTCATACGATCCGTAAATTCCGCAAGGGACGGAACCTCCCATTCAAAGGAGATCGCGGTGTCTTCGACATAGGGACGATAAATTTCTAAAAGCTTGGCAGCGTCTTCCGGCACCGCTCTGCGGATGGTGATCTGGTCTTTCCGTTCTTCCATATTCTATTCTCTTTTTCTGCCTTTCCGATGCGCGCTCGCTGATCGGCATCTTGTGTTTTTTCATTTTAATGCGCTTTGGCTCACAATGCAAGCGCTTTTCTGTTTTCTTGTTGTGAAACACATGTTATTTTTTCTTTTTTTGTTCTGATATCACAGTTTTTTTTGCGACAAAACCGCGTCTTCCCCTTGCGAAAAACGCGACCGGGTAGTATAATAAAAGAACTACACCATGGGAGGCAATCACTAATGAAATTGATCCATACCTTGAAACAGGAAACGCTCTCGCTGTCCTTCGAAGTCTTTCCGCCGAAACAGGATACGGCGTTTGACAGCGTCAAAAAAGCAACCGAAGAGATCGCTAAACTGCGCCCCGCCTTTGTCAGCGTCACCTACGGCGCAGGCGGCGGCACCAGTCAATATACACTCGACATCGCCAAGAACATCAAGGACAGCTACGGGGTTCCGACCCTCGCGCACCTGACCTGTGTTTCTTCAACCAAAGAAACCGTACATCGCAAGATCGAGGAAATCAAGGCAGCCGGCATTGAGAACATCATGGCTCTGCGCGGCGACATTCCGGACGGCATGGATCTTTCGCATCAGGAAAGCTGGGCTTATCATCATGCCATTGATCTGATCCGAGAGCTTAAAGAAAGCGGCACGGACTTCTGTATCGGCGGAGCCTGCTATCCTGAAAAACACCCGGAAAGCCGCAATCAAAAAGAAGATATTCATTTTCTGAAGGAAAAGGTTGACGCAGGTTGTGAGTTTTTGACAACCCAAATGTTTTTTGACAACAACCTTTTGTATAATTTCCTTTATAAGATCCGCGAGGCAGGTATTACCGTTCCGGTGGTCGCCGGCATCATGCCGATCACCAACGCGAATCAAATCGACCGCGCGCTGAAGCTTTCCGGTTCTCACGTCCCACAGCGCTTCAAGAGCCTGGTGGACAAGTTCGGTAGTGACCCGGCAGCTATGAAGCAGGCCGGCATCGCTTACGCGACCGATCAGATCATCGACCTGTTCGCCAATAACGTGACCAATGTACATGTATACTCGATGAACAAGCCGGACGTTGCGCAGAAGATCCAGCAGAACCTTTCGGATATTCTCGGAAAATAACTATGGAATCCATCATTTATACCAAAACTTATCCGCAGCCGCCGATCGACCGGCGGGAGATCCTGCGCTACATGCGCTGCAGGGAAGCAGACAGTGATATCGACGCATTGCTGGACACTTGTCTGGCAGAACTGCTGCCGTTGCTGGTTTATAAGGTTTGCTGGCGCGTGTTTCCGCTCTGCCGGACTCGAGAAAATCTTCTGGATCTCGGCTTCCTGCAGACAGACAGCTGCGGACTGGCTCGTAATCTGCAGGACTGCAAAGAATTCGTCTTATTCGCCGCCACCATCGGGTTAGCTCCGGATCGTCTGGTCGCAAAATACGGCCGGCTTTCTCCGGTCAAGGCGCTCTGCATGCAGGCGATCGGAGCCGAGCGCATCGAAAGTCTCTGCGACGCGTTTTGCGGTGATCTCGAGTACAAATACGCCGGAGAGGGTCTGCGGATGAAGCCGCGTTTCAGTCCCGGCTACGGCGATTTCCCACTGGAGGCGCAGAAAGCGGTCTTTCAGGCGCTGGACTGTCCTCGTAAGATCGGACTGTCCTTGAACGACAGTCTTCTGATGTCACCCAGCAAATCCGTGACTGCGTTGGCGGGTCTTTTCCCGCAGAAGGCTTGTCCGGAAGCCTGCCGGAAAACCGACACGAAAATCCGGTCAGCGGATCCCGCCAAACAAACCGTATCTCACACGAACTGCGCGGCATGTGACAAGACAGACTGTCTGTTTCGACAGACCTAAGCCGCTGCGGAGCGGAAAACCGCTTTTCGGCACGATCCCTTTTTAATTATGTAGGAAATATCGTTTCGATATTTCCGGAATAACAAGAAAGTTTACCGCTAAAAATCTGATCGGCGAAGCCGACTTTCTTAGGAGGAATGAATCTTGAACATTTTAGATTATATGCAGGATCACCTGCTTTATCTGGACGGCGGCATGGGCACGCTGCTGCAGGAAGCCGGATTGGCTCCCGGAGAATATCCGGAACGTTGGAATCTCAGCCATCCGGAAATCATCCAGAACTTTCAAAGAGCATATTTTGAAGCCGGCAGTCATGTAATCGCCGCGAATACCTTTGGCGCCAACGCCTTAAAATTTACGCATGAGGAGCTAGCGGAGATTATCGCTGCCGCCGTAGAGAACGCCAAGGCAGCCCGTGACAGCGCGCAGGCTCCGCAGGAAAAATATATCGCGCTGGACATCGGTCCGTGCGGCAAGCTGCTCAAGCCATACGGCGATCTGGCTTTTGAAGACGCGGTTGCGCTGTTTGCGGAGGTCGTACGTCTCGGCGCTGCAAACGGCGTCGATCTGATCTACATCGAAACGATGAGCGACAGTTATGAAACGAAAGCCGCTCTGCTGGCCGCCAAGGAAAACTGCAGTCTGCCGGTCTTCGTTTCCAACGCTTACGGCGAGGATGGCAAGCTGATGACCGGAGCCTCCCCGGCGGCGATGGTCGCGCTGGCGGAGGGCATGGGTGCCGACGCTGTCGGCGCGAACTGCTCGCTGGAGCCGAAGCAGATGCGCGGCGTGGTCGCCGAACTTCTGGCAAACGCGTCGATCCCGGTGCTCCTAAAGCCGAACGCAGGCCTGCCGCAGGAAGCAGACGGCAAAGCCGTTTATACAACGCTGCCGGACGAATTCGCTGCTGACATGGCGGACTATATCCGTCAAGGCGTCCGCATCGCGGGCGGCTGCTGCGGCACGACTCCGGCTTATATTAAAAAAATCGTCGACGCTTCCGCTTCCTTGACACCGGTACCGCTGACAGAGAAACAGATCACCTGCGTTTCTTCCTACACGCACGCGGTCAAGTTTGAGGCGCAGCCGCTTTTGATCGGGGAACGCATCAACCCGACCGGCAAGAAGCGCTTCAAGCAGGCGCTCAAGGAACATGATCTGGACTATATCCTGCAGGAGGGCATCCGCCAACAGGAATGCGGCGTCCACATTCTGGATGTCAACGTCGGTCTGCCGGAGATCGACGAACCGGCTATGCTCCGGGAAGCCGTGGAGGAACTGCAGGCAGTCATCGATCTTCCGCTGCAGATCGATACTTCCGACGCTGCTGCTATGGAGGCCGCGCTTCGTGTCTACAACGGCAAGGCGATGATCAATTCCGTAAATGGCAAAGAAGAATCCATGCGCATGATCTTCCCGCTGGTCAAAAAATACGGTGGTCTGGTGGTTGCTCTGACGCTCGACGATAACGGGATTCCAAAGACCGCGGAGGGTCGGGTGGAAATCGCAAAACGGATCCTTGCATGCGCGGCCGAATACGGCATCGATAAAAAAGATATCCTCTTCGATACGCTTGCCATGACCGTCAGCGCCGAACCGGGCGCTGCCATGGAAACGCTGAAAGCGCTCCGTATCATCAAAGAAGAGCTCGGCTGCCATACCTCGCTCGGTGTGTCCAATGTTTCGTTCGGTCTGCCGAAGCGAGATGCCATCAACGCGACATTCTACACCTGCGCGTTGGAGAACGGGCTTTCGGCCGCAATCATGAATCCTTACGCGCAGGATATGATGAAAGCCTACTACGCATTCCGCGCTCTGCATCAAATGGACGAAAACTGCAGCGATTACATCGCGTTCGTTTCCACTCTGCCGGAAGCCGCGCCTGCACAGACGGCAAACACTCCCGCAGCTGCCGCGGCATCCGAAAATGCTGTGGCAAACAGCGCAGCACCT
The DNA here is from genome assembly GCA_002439735.1 of Firmicutes bacterium UBA6418. Classification (GTDB taxonomy): domain Bacteria; phylum Bacillota; class Clostridia; order Peptostreptococcales; family Anaerovoracaceae; genus CAG-238. Next base: position 6,756 of record DJPG01000095.1, read on the forward strand.
ACCGCACAGAACTCCGGCAATTACGCTTCCGCTCTGCAGCGGGCGATCGCCAAGGGTCTGAAAGAGCAGGCGGCAGAACTCACCGCGCGAATGCTGACCGATACCGAGCCGCTGCAGATCATTCAAAGCGAGATCATCCCGGCTCTCGACATCGTCGGGCAGGGCTTTGAAGAGAAGCGCGTTTACCTGCCGCAGCTTTTAATGGCTGCGGAAGCGGCTAAGGCTTCATTTGAAAAGATCAAGGCACAAATGTCCGGCGACACCGCTGCCAACAAAGATCCGGTCGTCATCGCGACCGTCCACGGCGACATCCATGACATCGGTAAAAACATCGTGAAACTTCTGCTGGAGAACTACGGTTTCCAGGTCGTCGACCTCGGCAAGGACGTTGCGCCGCAGGATATTTTGGACGCTGTCATCGCGCATCACGCGCCGGCTGCCGGTCTGAGCGCTCTGATGACTACCACGGTTCCGGCCATGCAGGAGACCATCGCCTTGCTCAAGGAAAAAGCGCCATGGTGCAAGGTCGTTGTGGGCGGCGCCGTCCTCAATCAGGAATACGCCGACCGCATCGGCGCGGATCGTTACGCCAAAGACGCCATGGAAACCATCCGTTACGCAGACAGCCTGGAGCATACGGAGGCGTAAGCAAACGGTTGTCTGTTTCTTCGGTTTATCATCGCTACATCAAAAGCGCAGCAGTTTTGCTGCGCTTTTTTGCGCACAACGGAAAAAACAGCGGTCTCTTTGAGACCGCTGTCGCTCAATTTCGTGTGATTCGATCACATTTTTCGCGCAATGCCGAAAAAATTTATTTTGTAGTTGCGTCGTACAGGGCTTCCGCGTTATCCCATTCTTTGATGATCTCCGGGATTACCTTGTACAGGTCACCGACGATCGCGTAGTCTGCAACTTCCATGATCGGAGCGTCTGCATCCTTGTTGATCGCTACGATACAATCGGAGTTCTGCATACCTGCCAGGTGCTGGATCGCGCCGGAGATACCGCATGCGAAGTAGATCTTCGGCTTTACAGTGGTACCGGTCTGTCCTACCTGGTGGGAGTGATCGATCCAACCAGCATCTACTGCCGCTCTGGAAGCACCAACAACACCGCCGACCTTGTCCGCGAACTGTTTGATCAGTTCAAAACCGGAAGCGTCGCCAAGTCCACGTCCGCCGGAGCAGATGATGTCAGCATCCGTTAAGGATACCATTTCCTTTGCGGATTTTACGATGTCCTTGATATCAATTCTGACATCTGCTTCGGACAGAATCGGTTTTACGTTGACGATCTCACCGGTTGCGCCTGCCTGTCTTTCCTGTTTCTGCATTACGCCAGGTCTTACGGTGGACATCTGCGGTCTGGTCTTCGGACAGATGATGGTAGCCATCAGGTTGCCGCCGAATGCCGGACGCGTCTGCTTGATGCCGGTGGACGGGTCGTTCGGGTCTAAGGTGGAGGTATCCAGTGTGGTGTTCGCCTTCGCGAATTCGATGTACTTGGAAACCTTTACATCAAGGTGTGTACAGTCAGCTGTCAGACCGGTATTGCATCTTGCTGCGATACGCGGCGCGAAGTCACGGCCGATGTGGGTAGCACCGTAAAGAACGATTTCCGGCTTGTATTCATCAATCAGCTGCTTCAGAACCTTTGTATAAGCGTCCGTGGTGTAGTTTGCAAGGAGCGGATCCTGTACAAGGTAAACCTTTTCCGCGCCGTATTCGAAGCATTCCTGCGCAAGATGTTCAATGCCGTCACCGATCAGAACTGCGCAGATCTGTGTATCATCACTGATATCCTTTGCCAGCTTCTTACCTTCGCCGAGAAGTTCTAACGCTACGTTCTGGATTTTGCCCTGTCTCTGTTCCGCGAATACCCAGATGTGCTTGTAAGCAGAAAGGTCAACCTTCTCTGCTTCCGGAGCAGCTTCAATTGCGTCAAACTTACACTTTGCGATACAAGCGTTACAGTTTGTACATTTGCCTTCGTCTACGATCGCGAGTCTGTTTTCGACTCTCAGCGCGTCAAACGGGCAGGCTTTTACGCAGAGGCTGCAGCCTTTACATTTATCTTTTAAAATCTTAATTGCCATTTTGTCTTCCTCCTTCGTATTAGATGATATGCTTACCTTTCAGCTGTACTAAGAGATTCTTAGCCTGTTCGTTTTCCGTATCACCTGCGACAACCTGACCCGGAGCCTTCGGAGCCGGTGTGAAGGAGCGGAATACGTTTGTCGGGGAAGCTTCCAGACCGACTTTTGTCAGGTCTACTTCGATATCCTTCGCGTTCCAGATCTTGATATCCTTTTCGCCGAAGATACCCTTCATATTCATGTATCTAGGATCATTGAGTTCCTTGATTGCGGTCAGCATACAAGGAGTCTGGATGCCGATCAGTTCATAACCGTCTTCCATCTGTCTCTTAACGGTGATATCTTTGAGGTTGTCATCAATATGGAATTCTTCCACATAAGTAACCTGCGGGAGATCTAATTTTTCCGCAATCTGCGGACCTACCTGCGCAGTATCGCCGTCGATTGCCTGACGACCTGCGAAGATCAGATCAACCGGACCGTTTTCTTTTTCCCATTTTTTGATCGCCGCTTCCAATACATTGGAAGTTGCCCATGTGTCGGATCCGCCGACTGCTCTGTCGGATACCAGAATACCTTCGTCCGCGCCCTTTGCGATGCATTCGAACAGAAGATCTGTTGCCTGCGGAGGTCCCATGGAGATGACGGTAACAGTAACGTCATCATATTTATCCTTAATTTTTAATGCTTCTTCCAGAGCGTTGTTGTCATCGTGGTTCAGGATTGATGGAACGCCGTCTCTGATTAATGTTCCTGTTTTCGGGTTAATCTTGATAACGTTTGTATCAGGAACTTGCTTTGCGCATACGATAATCTTAAATGCCATTTCTTTCTCCTCCTACCTTATTTCTTGAATGTCTTGCCGGCGATTACCATTCTCTGAACTTCGGAAGTACCTTCGTAGATTTCCGTAATCTTAGCATCTCTCATCATTCTTTCAACCGGATAATCCTTGGTGTAGCCGTAGCCGCCGTGGTACTGTACACACTTGGTCGTAACAGCCATTGCGGTTTCTGCAGCATATAACTTCGCCATTGCTGCAGCTTCGCCGTAGTTGAGGTGTCTGTCCTTCATATCGGCAGCTCTGTATACCAGCAGTCTGGCAGCTTCGATTCTGGTCTTAAGATCAGCCATTTCGAACTGCAGCGCCTGGAACTGGGAAAGCTTCTTGCCGAACTGCTTTCTTGCGTTCATGTATTCAACGGTTACGTCGAATGCGCCCTGCGCGATACCTAAAGCCTGGGAAGCGATACCGATACGACCGCCGTCCAGCGTGGACATTGCTACCTTGAAGCCGTCGCCGACCTGACCCAGCAGTCTGTCTTCCGGAATCACACAGTTCTGGAAGATCAGTTCGGTTGTGGAGGATGCGCAGATACCCATCTTATCTTCGGTCTTACCGATGGAGAAGCCTTCGTCGCCTTTTTCTACGATGAATGCGGAGATTCCATGGTTGCCTTTTTTCTTATCAGTCATTGCCATAACAACGAATACGTCAGCATATCCACCGTTTGTGATGAATACCTTTGCGCCGTTGAGAATCCACTTGCCGTCAACCAGCTCCGCTCTGGTCTGCTGTCCGGATGCGTCAGTACCCGCGTTCGGTTCGGTTAAACCGAAAGCACCAAGCTTCTTTCCGGAAAGAAGATCCGGCAGATATTTCATTTTTTGTTCTTCATTACCCCAGTTAAAAATCGGCCAGCAGCACAGGGAAGTGTGAGCCGAGCAGATAACGCCTGTGGATGCACAGACTCTGGATAACTCTTCAACAGTGATCGCATAAGAGATGTGATCTCCGCCTGCTCCGCCGTACTGTGTCGGGAATGGAATTCCCAATAAACCATACTTAGCCATTTTTTCAACTGTTTCTACAGGGAATCTGTGTTCCTTGTCGATGTCAGCAGCTAAAGGTTCAACTTCGTTAACGGCAAATTCTCTTACCATTTTTCTTACGAATTCTTGTTCCTTCGTTGGTTGAAAGTTCATTTAAATGCCTCCTTAAATTATTAATAACGGTCATGTTTAGGAAAAATCAAAGACCTGTTTTTAACTTGTTATCCCATGTTAAAGACATAACAACATACAGTAATATTAAAGCACTTTTTTGACAATCTTGCAAGGTATTTTTGCTTTTTTCCATCGGAAATTGTCGAATTTCATCTGTTTTTCACACTCTTTTTACAACTATTTCCAAAGTCATCTCCAATGCTTACTCTTCGTTCCAGTTCCTGTAATGTTTTCTTTTCGATACGGCAAACCTGTACTTGTGATATTCCCAGAATATCCGCAATCTGTTGCTGTGTAAAATCTTTATAATACCGCAGGATGATCACCTGGCGCTGGCGCGCGCTTAGCGATGCAATGCCCGCTGCCAGGTCAATCCTGTCGATGTTTTTTTCCTCTTCATCACCGCACAAATGCAGGCTGTCGTATTCTTCGAAATGCTGCATATGGTCGGCCGCTGCCAGTGCCTGGGCGACACGCTCTGCCGACAAGCCACTTGCTTCCGCAAGCTCCGAGATCTTAGGCGAGACTCCGTGCGCGGTCAAAAAGGCATTCTCCGCACGGCGGACTGCCGTGATATCCGTCTTGATGCTCCGGCTGACTTTGAGACTTCCCTGATCCCGCAGCTGAGAACGGATCTCTCCGGCAATCATCGGCACCGCGTAGGTTGAAAACGCTAGTCCCCGCTCCGGATCAAATCGTCTCGCTGCCTTAAGCAGGCCGATGTAGCCAATCTGGATCAGATCCTCCGCTTCCGCCGGATAAGCGCGCGAAAACCGCAAAGCAACCGATTTGACCAGTCCGGCGTGTTCCGCGACGATTCGTTCCAAAAAAGCTTTTTCAGCGGCCGTTTTGACGTCCGGTGCGGCGATAGCCCCGGATCTCCTGGTTTCAGATTCCATAATATGTATCAATCTTCTTGATCATCGTCACGGTCGTCCCCTCGCCCAGCCGGGAATCGACCTTGATCTTATCCATAAAGCTTTCCATCACGGTAAACCCCATTCCGGAACGTTCTTCCCCGGTGTCGGTGGTAAAAAGCGGTTCCATCGCGCGTGCGATGTTTTCGATTCCGACTCCCTTGTCCATGACTTTGATCATCAGGGTATCCTGCGAAAGGCAGGTGAATTCCAGTTCGACCTTACCGCCCACGGATTCCGCGTATCCGTGCAATACCGCGTTGCTGAATGCTTCCGAGACTGCCGTTTTGATCTCGGTGAGTTCTTCGACCGTCGGATCCAGCTCTCCCGCATAGGCTGCCGTGATGCCGCGAATCAAGCTCTGGTTCGCAAGATCCGCATCCACTTGAACTTTTAATAGTTTCTCCATTCTGCTACCTCCTTTCCTTTCAGCAGCTCTGCCGCTTCCACGTTCGTGTCGGCATAGGCCATCAGTGAAAAAATGCCCGCCATGTTCAGAATCGTTCGCACGCTTTTGATACACGCCGCGATGGCGACCCTGCCGCCATTTTCGCTCAGCCGTCGGTATCGCCCCAGCACGACCCCGATACCGGAGCTGTCCATATAAGTAACCTTTTCAAAATCAAAGACCAGATTTTTTAGCGCATGCGTTTCCAGCGCCCGGTCAATGTCACCGCGAACCCTTGCTGCCGCGTGGTGATCCAGCTCTCCCAGAAGCCGCGCCACCAGTACGTTTTCGCTTACCTCAAAAATGACTTCCACTCTCTTGCCTCCTCTTATCTTATGGATCCTGTCTTTTTGCACAGTTCTAAAACTATGATACCGCAGCTTTGCCGAAAAGTCTTTAGGAGAATCGCGTGTATCCTGACTTCTTTTGTCAAAAAAGCACGAAAGCCGCATTTCTGCAGCCCTCGTGCGGATAGAAGATTCGCCTTAGCCTAAAAGCTTATCGATCAATTGAATATATAAATACGGAAGCACGTCGAAGTTGTAGTGCTTATGCAGACGTTCCGTATGCTTATGAAAATCTTTGCCGTAGCCACCCAGTACGATCCCCGGGACTTTGAATTTTTTCAGATCTTCTTCCGGGAACTGGTAGATCATATCGACTCCCACAAGATTTTCAAAGATATTGTCAAAATTCATACCTTCGCTCAGACCGGTATAGCACATATCCGATATGCCCATATAGTAATCCTTCATTTTGAGCGTTTCTCCGAAATTTTCCCGTGCGTAGTCAATGATCTCATCACAGCAGCGCATCAGCTTCGCCGCATCCTCGCCGTCTTTGCTCAGATAAACGTCCGGATAGTACGGCGGGATGAATGCCAGGATGATCATCGGCTTCTTATCCTTGTACAATTCGTATACGCGTTTCACCAGGTTGACCGCGATGTCCTGCATCTCCAGCTTCTTATCCTGCAGTTCTTTCGCGTAAGCTTTCAAGTCAGCCTCTAAATCTCCTTGATAATCCGCGCGAACCTCATCATAAAGCTGCCGGTACGTTTTCACGCATGGTTCATACGGATGCCGGATTGGTGCCACACCGGTCAGTTTTTCGTAAGCGGCCGCTTTCTCATCCAGGAATCGGATCGCTTCCTGCATGGATTCTTCCGCAAGCTTCAAAAGTCTGCGATTCATCTCTGCCGGATTCAGCTTCACGGTGATAAACGAATAGTAGGCGACGGCATACAACGGTGTCGACACGGAGTAGGTCCCCTTGAGATCCTGCATCTTCAAGCAGACCGGCGGCGGCGTTGTTTCGCCCAGGCTCTGCTGACAAAAGTCTGCATTCATCTCCAGCTTATGGTACAGCTGCGTGGACATCAGGGTCGGATCGATCCCAAGGAAAGGTTCTCCCCCATGTGTGGACTCTCCGGCGAAAAAGAACATCGGCATGATCTTTCCGGATGCGCCGTAATGAATGTAGCGGTTGTTATCTCCTGCCTGATCTTCCATCATATAGCATTCGGTGAGCAACAAAGCCCTGTATTTCAGCCCCTTTTCCTCTGCCAGCTGATTGAAGAACGGTACAGCACGCAGCATACCCTCTGAATTTGTTTCCTCGCCGCAGACGGCCACATATAAGAGGTTCCCCTTGATACTTTTCTCCTCGGAGTAATGCTTCATGAGTTCCATGCAGAGCGCGTGTCCGTATTTCATATCCGCTGTTCCGCGCCCGAAGAGCCATTCGCCGCTTTCAAAGTCCTTTTTGCTGTCTTCATCCAGCGACGTTTCGTTAATACGTTTTGTTATCTCCTCAACATCGTAGGCAAGATCCTGCAGATGTCCGAATTCTTCTACATCGACGACATCGTAATGTCCGGTCAAGATTACAGTATCCGGGCAGTCAGGATTCAACTCCAGAAAGGCGGTTACAATGCTGCGTTCGAATGGGTCATCGACCAGCGGAATCAGCTTGACATTCTCCGGATGTTCTTGAAAATAGGGAATTTCCCGCAAAAGTTCTTCCAGCTTATAAGCTGTCATTTTTTCGGACTCCGTTCCCGATACGCCGGGAACTTCAATCATCCGCAGCATATTATTGTACATAGTTTCCTTGTTGATCATGCTTCTACCTCCCTTTTTCGTTTCTTATTCCGGCATGATATTGACGATCTCCTGCGCTTGGAGCGCGGCTTCGATCAGCGCCTCACAGTTCAACTTGCTCTCGGATTCGAGGATCCGTTCAAGCTTCGGTTTGGTCGTCGGATGTTTCGGAAGAAAGACCGTGCAGCAGTCTTCATACGGCTGGATGGACGTTTCGAAGGTGCCGATCTCTTCTGCCTTGGCCATAATGTCCACCTTATCCATCGCGATCAGCGGCCGCATGACCGGCAGGCTCACGCTGGCGTCGGTGACGACCAGAGCCTCCGCGGTCTGGCTGGCGACCTGCCCGAGGTTTTCCCCGGTGATCAGCATCTGACAGCCCGTATCCTTGGCAATGCGTTCTGCGATCCGCATCATGAAACGGCGTACCAGAATAGTCGTTTCTTCTTCCGGACAATTCGTGACGATCGCTTCCTGGATCGGCAGCAGGTTGATGACATGCATCTTAAATCTGCCACAGTAGGTCGATACAATGCGCGCGAGATCTTCGACCTTTTCCTGCGCGCGCTGGCTGGTGTACGGGTAAGAATGGAAATGCACCGCTTCGATCAGCATCCCGCGCTTGGCCATCATCCAGGTGGCCACCGGACTGTCGATCCCGCCCGAAAGCAGCGTCAGACCCTTGCCGTTGGTGCCCAGCGGCAGGCCGCCAAAGCCCGGAATCTTCCCTTCGTAAATATACGATCTGTCGTGGCGAACGTCCACATGCAGCAGCACATCCGGCTCATGCACATCGACCTTGAGTACCTTGCAGCCAATCAGCACCTTCGCGCCGATGATGCGCCCGATCTCCGGCGACTTGACCGGGAAATTCTTATCCGCACGCTTTGCCTCGACTTTGAACGTATGGATTCCGCGTTCGGCGATCAGACCCTTCATATATTCCACCGCCTCCGCGCCGATGGCGTCCAGCTCCGACGGCGCTTCCACTGCCTTACTGATCGAGGCAACACCGAACACCTTAGAGATCTCCTTGATGATCGCCTGAATATCCAGCTCCTTATCCGCCCGGACAAAGATCAGGCCCTCGCTCCGCCTGACATCCACACCGCGGAACG
>DJPG01000058.1 GCA_002439735.1 Firmicutes bacterium UBA6418
GTCAAAGTCAGACTGGAAATGGACGCGGAAAGCGCGGCGGCGATCCGGGAGCTTCAGGCACTCGGCTATACGGTGAAGTACAAGTTCTATCGTTCCGAGAAAAAGGCTTGGCAGTACGAGGCGAAGCCGACCAAGACTTCCAAGGTCTACGTCAACACACAGGGTGAAAAAGGCAAACGGTACTACTACAAAGCACGCGTCCTGGTCTACGATCAGAACGGTAAACCGGTGACCTACAGCAAACTGACCCAATGCAAGTACGCGGCAAGACTCTGGACGAAGTAATTTTCCTGAGTATGAGCAGCGGAACATTCGCGCGGAACGTAAAGTATCCGCAAAAATATCCGCAAAAACACTTGCATTCGCAGATTTTCTGTGCTATCATGTAGTTACACGATTCCATAAAGGTAAGACTAGAAGAGTGGGTGAAAGCCCACTCTTTCAACTTTGTTTGGGGCAAAAACAAAAGCGGCCCGAGCGGCCCGGCGGGATCTTTACAAGACAAGAAAGGAAACAGTATGGCAAAGAAAAAAATTACAGATCTGATCGAAGAGATCAGTGCGGATTTTCTGGCGTCCAACGGACTGGAGCTTTACAACACGGAGTTTGTAAAGGAAGGAAAGGATTGGTTCCTGCGGGTCTACATCGACAAGCTGCCGCCGGAAGAAACCGCGTCCGCAGCAGAGGATACGGACGGAGCGCCGGAGCAGGCAGCAGAAGCGGATACGGCAGGCGATGAGGGCTGCATGGCAGAAGCGCAGTATGTGTCTACCGACGACTGCGAAAAGGTCAGCCGGTTTTTGAGCGCCGAACTGGATCGCCTCGATCCGATCGAACAGAATTACTATCTGGAGGTTTCTTCTCCGGGTATGGACAGAGCCTTGCTGCGCGAAAAAGATTTTATTCGTTTTGCGGGCGAGCAGGTCGACATAAGCTTATATAAGGCGGTGGACGGCCGGAAAAATTACGAAGGAACGTTGCTTGGTCTCGCGGACGGAAACATCGTGATCCGAGACGGCAGCGGCGCGGAACTTGCATTCCCGAAAGAGCAGGTTGCCAAGACGAAACTTGCGGTCATATTCTAAGGAGGTTATAAACAAAATGAACAAGGAATTTATACAGGCAATCGAGGATCTGGAAAAGGAACGTCACATATCCAAAGACGTTTTGATCGAAGCCATTGAATCCGCATTAGTGTCTGCATACAAAAAGAATTACGGAACGTCACAGAACGTGCGCGTAGATATCAACCAGGAAACCGGAGATATCAATGTCTATATGCGCATGGACATCGTAGACGAGGTAGAGGATGAATTTACACAGATCTCTTTAGAAGAAGCCAGAGCCATCGACTACCGCTATGAAGTCGGTGACGTGGTCGAGTATCAGGTAACGCCGCGGGATTTCGGACGTATCGCGGCACAGACCGCGAAGCAAGTCGTTGTCCAGCGGATCCGCGAAGCGGAACGCGGCATGATCTTTGATGATTATATCACCCGTCAGGGCGAGATTGTGACCGGAACCGTGCAGCGCATTAGCAACGAGACCCTGTTCATCAACATCGGACGCACGGAGGGCATCCTTTCCGCAAACGAACAGGTACCGGGTGAACATTACAAAGTGAACGACCGCCTGAAAGTCTACATCATGGATGTCAAGAAGACCAACAAGGGACCGCAGGTATTCCTTTCCAGATCCCACCCGGGGCTGGTAAAATGTCTGTTTGAGCTGGAAGTACCGGAGATCGAGGACGGAACCGTCGAGATCAAAGGGATCGCCAGAGAAGCCGGTTCCAGAACCAAGATGGCTGTTTACACTGCGTTTGAAAATGTCGATCCGGTCGGTGCCTGCGTCGGTACCAGAGGCGCGCGGGTGCAGGCGATCGTCGACGAGCTGCACGGCGAAAAGATCGATATCATCCCTTGGAGCGAAAATCCGGAAGAACTGATTGCCAGCGTACTGAGTCCGGCCAAGGTCGAAAAGGTCATTTTGGCAGAAGACGGTGAAAAAGCAGCAACCGTCGTAGTCCCGGACTATCAGCTTTCCCTGGCGATCGGCAAGGAAGGGCAGAACGTACGACTCGCGGCCAAAGTCAGCGGCTGGAAGATCGACATTAAGAGCCATACGCAGTTTGAAGCAGCCCGCGAAGCGGCGAACAATATTGTAGAGCTTGACGCGAACGAAGATGCGGACGCGCCGATCGCAGAACCGGCAGATCTTACGGAAGCCACGCGAGCGGAAACCGAAGAAACCAACGAAAACGCGCCGCAGGTCGAAGCAGAAGCAGCGGCGGAAGCGCAGGCAGCGGATATCATAGAGGTGGAGGACTGATCTTGAAAGAACGGAAAGTACCCATGCGGAAATGCGTCGGATGCATGCAGTCCAAGGAAAAACAGGAACTGATCCGGATCGCGGCCTACGAAGGAAAGCTGAGCGTGGATCCGAGCGGAAGAGCAAAGGGCAGAGGCGTATACATCTGCAAGAACAGCCCGGCATGCCGGGAAAAAGCGGATAAACGCCATGCGCTGGAACGCGCTTTTTCAATGGCGATCGCGCCGGAGGTCAAAGAGGCGATCTTTGCACAGCTGGCCGCGCTGGACGTGCCGAAAGAGACGGACGCAGGAAAGGAGCCAGAAGCATGAGAAGCAAGGTCATGAGCTATCTGGGCTTTGCGGCAAAAGCCGCTAAGATCGTGAACGGCTACAACACCTGCAGGTTCATGATGGAAAAGAAAAAGGTCAGACTGGTGATCTTGGCAACGGATCTTGCCGCAAATTCGATCAAAAAAATGACTGCGCTCGCAGAACAATATCATGTGCCGTACCGCATCTTCGGCACGCTGGAAGAGCTTTCTCATATGACCGGAACCGCGGGCAAGGGAATATTCGCCATCACAGATGCGAATTTTGCAGAGATAATATTAAAGGAAATTGATGATATGCAATCGTCAGAAAAGGAGGTGTTCTGATGGCAACAGAGAATAAGACACAAGAGATGACAATCGTAAAGGCAACGCCAAAAAAAGTAGAGAGCCAAAAGGACGAACAACCGAGAGGTACCGTGAAAGCGGCAAGTATTTCCCAGGTGAGGACGCTAGGTGCAAATAAACAGGTAAAACATCAGACCGTACAGCAGGAAAGACCGGCACACAGACCGCCGATCGGTACTCCGGTCGTCAACAAGGATCTGGAAAACCGTTCCAAGCCGCCGGTTGGCAAACCGATGGGCAAGCCGGTCGTCCCGAAAGAAGTGGCGGAACGCGGCATGAAAAAAGAAGAAACGGAGAGCAAGCCGGAAGTCAAGACCGAAGCACCGAAGAGTGCAGCCGCTCCGAAAGAGGCTGCTGCGGCGAAAGCAGAGGCAACGGAAGTGAAAAAGGAAGCACCGAAAACGGAAGCCGCGCCAAAGACTGAAAAATCAGCAGCAGCACCGAACGCAAAAACGGCGGCATCACGTGACAACCGCGAATCAAGAGACGCAAGGCCACAGCGTCAGAATGACCGTGACGTGAGACAAAGTCGCGATGGGCAACGCGACGGTCAGAGAGAGCATCGCCGAGACAATCGTGACGGTCAGGGCGGACAGAACCGTGGATCGCGTGGAGACCGTGACGCAAGATCGAGCCGCAGCGGAGACCGTGATGCAAGACCGAGCCGCGACGGACAGCGTGAAGGTCAGAGAGACTACCGTGCAAGAGACGGTCAAGGTGGACAGAATCGCGGATCGCGAGGAGAGCGTGACGGCAGACCGCAGGGAGCAAGAAACGGCCAGGGCGGTGGCGCAAGGAACGGCCAAGGGCAAAACGCGGGCGGCAGACCGCAGCGTCAGGGCGGCCGCGATGATCGCCCGGCACTTTCCAAGATGGAAACCAAACCGACGCAGAAAAACGTCGAAAAACGGGTACATCCGGATAAAGAAAGAAATAAATTCGCCAAGCTCGAAAACGGCGGAAACAGCCAGGGCAAGAAGAATAAAGAGAGAATGCAGCAGCGTTCACTCGAAAAACAGGCGAAACCGAAGAAGCACAACAAACCGAAGCCAATCGTGGAAGAGGAAGAGGATATCCTGGAAGATCTTCCGACCGGAACTGTGGCAGTTACCGCGCCGATCACCGTCGCCGGTTTCTGCGAACAGGTTGGAGTCTCTACTTCACAGGTCATTATGGCACTGATGAAGATGGGTATCATGGCCAACATCAACCAGAGCATCGACGAAGATACCATTACAATCCTGGCAGACGATCTGGGCATCAACGTGGTCGTTGCAAAAGTCGAGGAAGAAGTCGAAGAAGAAGGTCTGGAACTCTTTGAGGACAAGGAAGAAGATCTGAAGCCGAGAGCACCGATTATCACCGTTATGGGTCATGTTGACCACGGCAAGACCTCTCTGCTCGACGCCATCCGTAAGACAAACGTGACCGCGTCCGAATCCGGCGGCATCACTCAGCATATCGGTGCGTCCGAGGTTATGATCAACGGACAGAAGATCGTTTTCCTGGATACACCGGGTCACGAAGCGTTCACAGCGATGCGTGCCCGCGGCGCGCACATTACCGACATCGCTGTTCTGGTCGTCGCGGCCGACGACGGCGTCATGCCGCAGACCATTGAATCCATCAGCCATGCCAAGGCAGCCGGTGTGCCGATCATCGTAGCCATCAACAAGATGGATAAACCCGGCGCAAACCCGGATCGCGTGAAACAGGAACTGACCGAGCATGGTCTGCTGGTCGAGGACTGGGGCGGTGACGTCATCAGTGTTCCGGTATCTGCGAAGACCGGCGAAGGCATCGTCAACCTGCTGGAAATGATCCTCCTGCAGGCCGAAGTGCTGGAGCTGCGCGCGAACCCGAACCGACTGGCGATGGGTTCCGTCATCGAAGCAAGACTGGATAAGAACAAGGGTCCGGTCGCGACTCTGCTAGTCACCAACGGTACGCTCAAGACCGGTATGTCCGTCGTAGCAGGAACCTGCGCAGGCAGAATCCGTCTGATGACCGACTTCAAGGGCAAAGAAATCAAAAAGGCGGGTCCTGCGACCGCGGTGGAGATCCTCGGACTTTCGGAAGTTCCGGAAGCCGGTGACGAATTCAACGCCGTTAAACAGGATAAGATCGCCAAAGAGATCGCGGAAAACCGTAAGCAGAAACTCAGAGACGAGATCCTCGCCAGAAACGCGAGCACCACGCTCGAGCAGCTGTTCAGCCAGATCCAAGAGGGAGAAGTCAAAGACCTTAACCTCATCATCAAGGGCGACGTACAGGGCTCCATCGGTGCGATCGTATCTTCGCTGGAAAAACTCAATAATGAAAATGTCCGCGTCAAGGTCATCCATACCGGCGTCGGCACCGTGACCGAATCCGATGTTATGCTGGCAGGAACCACCGGTTCCATCATCATCGGCTTCAACGTCAGACCGACCACCGCGGTGCAGGCATTCGCGGACAGAGAGAACATTCAGATCCGCTTATACCGTGTCATTTATGATATCATCAACGATGTGGAAGACGCGATGAAGGGTATGCTGGATCCGGAATTCAGGGAAGAAGTACTCGGCAAGGCCGAAGTCAGAAACACCTTCAAGGTTCCGAACGTCGGCATTATCGCCGGTGCGTATGTGCAGGAGGGCAAAGTGCTGCGTAACGCGGAAATCCGACTGGTACGCGACGGTATCGTTATCCATGAAGGCAAGATTTCTTCCCTCAAGCGTTTCAAGGACGATGCCAAGGAGGTCGCACAGGGCTACGAATGCGGTATCGGCATCGAAAACTACAACGATATCAAAGAGGGCGACATCATTGAATGCTTCCACATGGTTGAAGTGGAAAGGAAATAAAAATGGGAAAAGGATACAGACAAGGCAGACTGGGTGAGGAGATCCGCCGGATCTTGAGCGAAATGCTGATCAACGGCATCAAGGATCCGCGCCTGGCAGGCAAGATGCTCAGCGTCTCCGATGTCAGCGTGACGCGCGACGGCAGCTACGCGACCTGCTACCTATCCCTGCTTGCGACGAGCCGGGACGAAGAGGAAAAAAAGCAGGCGGAAGACGAAGTGCTTGCCGGACTTGCGAGCGCCAAGGGCATCATCAAAAAAGAGATCGCCAGACAGGTTAAAGTCCGCCACATTCCGGAACTGATCTTCAAGATGGATCATTCCATGGATTACGGCAGACATATCGATGAGATTCTGGACGGCATCGATTTTGACAGTTATCAGAAGGACGAAGACGAAAACGATGAAGAATAATACGTTCGCGGAGATCAGCCAGGTTTTGCTCCGTGCAAAAACCCTGCTGCTGTACCCGCACATTCATATGGACGGAGACGCGGTCGGCTCCTGCGCGGCGCTGTGCAAAGCGCTGCGTATGGCCGGCAAGGAGGCATATGTCCTGGTAGAAGAGGACGTGCCGCTGAATCTGCGTTTTCTGGATCGCGGATTTTTTACCAAAGATCCGAAGATCTTTGAAAAGAACGCGAAACCGGTCGATGTTTCCGCCTGTGTGGACTGCGGTCATGAGAGCCGCTTTCCCGGCAGAGCGGAAACGTTCCGACAGGCAAAGACCACCGTCTGCATCGATCATCATCAGACGACGGAAGCTTTTTGCGACTATAATTATATAGATCCGCAGGTGGCCGCTACCGGGGAGTTGATTTATCGGCTTCTGCAGGCGATGGGCACGCGACCGGATTCGGAGATCGGAGAGGCTATTTTTGCGGCGATCACCACCGATACCGGAAATTTCCAGTATTCCAACACCACGCAGCAGAGCTTTCAGATCGCAGCCGAGCTTTGCGGCTGGGGAATCGACACCAACAAGGTCAGTGTGGAGATCTACGAAAATGTGCGGCCGCAGCGTAAACGCATCGAAGCGAAAGTCCTCGACACGATGCGCCTCATCGGCAGCGGTCGGGGCGCGATCTGTTATATGACACAGGCGATGCTGATGGAGACCGGCGCGCTGGCCGAAGAGACCGAAGACATTGTCGGACAGCTGCGCAGCATCGCTGGAGTGGAATACGCGGCTTTTTTGAAAGAACAGGAGAACGGTGAGATCCGCGTCAGCCTTCGTGCCAAACGGATGGGTAACGTCGCGGATATCGCGGCCAGACTCGGCGGCGGCGGACATGTTAAGGCTGCAGGCGGCACCATCCACCTGCCGATGCAGGAAGCTCTGCAGCTGGTGGAACTGGAACTTCTGCAGGCGATCTGTGAGCTGCCGCGTGAGGAAAAAGACGAGACAGAGCATACAGTATGAAAGACGGAATCATCAATATCAATAAACCGGCAGGCATGACCTCGCACGACGTGATCGGCGATCTCAGACGCCTGCTCGGCATGAAAAAAATCGGTCATACAGGGACCCTGGATCCGATGGCGACCGGTGTCCTGCCGATCTGCCTGGGCAAGGCGACCCGCGTGGCGGAATATATGGACATGGACTTCAAGACCTATCGCTGCACGATGACGCTGGGCGTAATCACTGATACGCAGGACATCTGGGGCGAAGTCCTGGAGATGCGCGACACCTCCGGCATCACGGAAGCAGAGGTTCGTAAGGCGTTTAAGCCGTTTCACGGCGAAATCCTGCAGATGCCGCCAATGTACAGCGCGGTACGCATCGATGGACGCAGACTCTACGATTATGCCAGATCCGGCGAGACCGCGATCGTCGCGGATCGTGTCAAGCGGCGCAAAGTTTATATCCGCAGTCTTACGATCGAACTCCTGGATTTTGCACATGACAGCAATGTCAAAAAAGTCACCTTTGTCGTGGAATGCTCGAAGGGAACCTATATCCGGACCATCTGTCAGGATGTCGGACAGGCGCTCGGCTGCGGAGCCACCATGGAGAGCCTCTGCCGCATCGCCAGCGGAGTTTTTCGGGTGGAGGAGGCAGTCAGTCTGGACGCGCTGATCGATGCCTACAGCCACCGAACATATAAGGAAAACGGACGCTACTCTCTGGATCCGGCTTCGGAAGCGGGTCTTGCCCGGATCGAGAAACTGGTGCTGCCGGTGGACTATCCGCTGGTACACTTCGGCACGGCGCTGCTTTCTCCGGAAACTGCCAAAAAGTTTACCGGCGGCTGGCACATCGCGCTACGCGAATGCGAGATTAAGCAAAACCCGCAATACCGTTACCGGGAACCGGAATTTGCGATCCGGCCGGAGTATCGTGGCGCTTACAACATGTATGAGAAGGATCCGGCTCTGCCGGGCGGCCGCCTGTTTCTGGGCGTAGCCTTTTACAACCATCAGTACAAGAAACTGGTGGCAGATAAGGTCTTTTTGAGAAGTGAGGAATTATGATCGTATTTGACAGTTTAGAAAAAATCAAAGATATGCCCGAAACCGCGACAGCGCTCGGCAACTTTGACGGCGTACATGTGGGACATCGCGCGATCATCAACGCAACCGTAAAAAAAGCAAAGGAGTGCGGCCTAAAGAGCTGTGTCTTTACGTTTTCCAACCACCCCAAGAGCTTGATTCCGGGCGCGAAACCGGTCAAGAATATCATTTACCGGGAGGAAAAAGCCGCGCTGATCGAGCAGATGGGCGTGGATTATCTGGTCGATATCCCGTTTACCGCAAAGATCATGACCATGGAACCGGAAGTGTTCGTCCGGCAGCTGCTGGTGGATTCCCTGCGCGCGAAGGAATTATTTTGCGGCTTCAATTATCATTTTGGCTTCCGCGGCGCGGGCGACGTGCAGAAGCTGCGCATTCTCGGCGCGCAATATGGATTTCATGTCAATGCCGTGCCGGCTGTCATGGTAGACGGCGATGTAGTCAGCTCCACGCTGATCCGCGGTCTGATTATGGCTGGTGAAATGGATGAATGTGCGAAGTTCCTGGGGCGAAATTACGATATCGGCGGAGAAGTGGTGGTCGGCAATCGACTGGGTAAGAGTCTGGGCTTTCCGACTTCCAATATCATGATCGACGAGACAATGGTCACGCCGCCGAACGGGGTCTACATCACCTACTGCATCTACAACGGCGTGCGTTATCCGAGCATTACGAATGTTGGCATCAAGCCTACTATCGGTACTTTTAAGAAAAACATGGAGACGCACATTTTCAATTTCGATAAAGAACTCTATGGGAAGCTTATCAAGATTGAGTTTATCAAGAAAACCCGCGATGAAGTGAAGTTTTCCAATCTCAAAGAACTCTCCGCTCAGATCGCCAAAGACTGCCGCGAAGCGAAAGCGTTCCACGGTCTGTAGCCAAGAATGTCGAAAAATGTAAAAGAATCTTTTTGAAAACGAGGATGGGATTTTGCGAAAAACAATTGACGAAACAGCCCGGCTGTGATAGTATTAGTTGTTGAAATAAATACCTTTGCTGCGCTTGCGCGATACTCTGACGCCGTGCCCGGCAACAGGCAAATCAAGAAAAGGAGAAAAAACATGATTACAAAAGAAATCAAACAGCAGATCATCAAAGACTACCAGTTAAAAGAGGGAGATACCGGATCTCCGGAAGTACAGATCGCGATCTTAACTTACCGGATCAACGACCTGAATGAACACCTCAAGACACACAAAAAAGACCACCACTCCAGAAGAGGTCTGTTAAAGATGGTAGGTCAGAGAAGAAACCTTCTTGCGTACCTGAAGGAAAATGATCTGGAGAGATATAGAACTCTGATCGCTCGTTTAGGATTAAGAAAGTAGGTTTTCAATTTACTATGGATTTAAGCGGGGCAAAAGGAAAACCCCGCTTATTTTTTCAAGAACATTTATTAAAAAACGCGTGTCCGCTGCCAGTATGATGTGACTCTCTGAAAGAGTTTTCTTTGTGGATGATGAAGGAGACGAAACTTTTTCAGAGAGTCATACGAAGCCGGATCGCGCGGAAAAGAACAGGAGGACAAAAATGCCTAGATTTACAGATTACAGAACATTTAAGTATCCCCTCGGCGGAAGACTTTTGCAGATTGAGATCGGCAAGGTCTGCGAGCAGGCGAACGGACAGGCGTGGGTACGCTACGGCGATACGGTGGTCAATGTGACCGTATGCTGCTCCAAAGAACCCAAAGAAGGAATTGACTTCTTCCCACTGAGCTGTGACTTCGAAGAAAGAATGTATTCCGTCGGCAAGATTCCGGGCGGATTCATCAAGCGAGAGGGTAGACCGTCCGAACACGCGATCCTGACTTCCCGTCTGATGGACAGACCGTTAAGACCGCTGTTTCCGAAGGGCTTCTATAACGATGTCGTTGTCGTTGCGACCTGTATGTCGGTTGACCCGGACTGCAGTCCGGAAATTGCCGCGATGATCGGTTCATCCATCGCCATCGCGATCTCCGATATTCCGTGGGACGGACCGACCGCATCCGTAAAGGTTGGCAGAGTCGACGGCAAGTTCGTCATCAACCCGACGCTGGAGCAGCGTGAAGTTTCCGATATCGACATGACGGTCGCAGGCACCAAGGAAGCCATCATGATGGTCGAAGCGGGCGCCAAAGAGGTACCGGAAATGGTCATGCTCGACGCAATCCTTTTCGCGCATGAAGAGATCAAAAAGATCGTAGAATTCATTGATCAGATCGTTGCTGAACTCGGCAAGCCGAAGATGGAAGTGGAACTCTACAAGCCGCTGGATGAGATCGACGCCGCAGTCAGAGCGTATGCTGCGCCGAAGATGAGAGAAGCGATCCATACCGTCGACAAGCTGGAAAGACTGGACAATATGGATAAGGTGGAAGTAGAGACCAAGGAATACTTTGCGGAAACCTATCCGGACAATATGAAAGATATCGATGCCGTTTTATATAATATCACGAAGGAAACCGTACGCGGGATGATCCTGGACGAGGGCATTCGTCCGGACAACCGTAAATGTGACGAAATTCGTCCGATCTACTGTGAGACCGGTTTGCTGCCGCGCGTACACGGAACAGGCCTGTTCAAGAGAGGTCAGACGCAGGTGCTTTCTTCCTGCACCCTGGCTCCGGCTTCCGAAGCGCAGGTCATTGATGGCATCACCGAACAGACCGAAAAACGGTATATCCATCATTATAATTTTCCGGGATACTCCACAGGTGAAGCGAAATCTCCGCGCTCTCCGGGCAGAAGAGAGATTGGCCACGGTGCATTAGCAGAAAGAGCGCTCCTGCCTGTAATCCCGCCGGTGGAAGAATTCCCGTACGCGATTCGCGTGGTATCGGATGTTTTATCTTCCAACGGGTCAACCTCTATGGGCTCTACCTGCGGTTCCTGCCTGGCGCTGATGGATGCCGGCGTACCGATCAAACGACCGGTTTCGGGTATTGCCATGGGTCTGATCGAAAGGGTCAAAGAGGACGGAAGCTCCGAATTCGCGATCTTAAGCGATATTCAGGGTATGGAAGATTTCCTCGGCGACATGGACTTTAAGGTAACCGGTACCGAGATCGGTGTGACCGCGATTCAGATGGATATCAAGGTACACGGCCTGTCCAGAGAGATTCTCGAAAAAGCGCTCAAACAGGCAAAAGAGGGAAGAATGTTCATCATGGGCAAGATGCTGGAAGAAATCCCGGCACCGCGTCCGGAGCTGTCCAAGTGGGCACCGCGCGCCATTTCCATGATGATCAATCCGGACAAGATCCGTATCGTCATCGGCAAGGGCGGTGAAACGATCAACGGTCTGGTTGAAAAATACGACGTGAAGATCGACATCAACGATGATGGTCTGGTTTCCATCTACGGCACGGACGGCGCGATGGCAGAGGCTTGCAAGCATGAGATTGAGATCCTGACAAAGGATGTGGAAGTCGGCGAAGTTTACGAGGGCAGAGTCACCAGAATTCTCAGCACCGCAAAGGGCTCTGTCGGCGCATTCATCGAGATCCTGCCGGGCAAGGAGGGTCTGCTGCACATCTCCAAGATGGCCAAGGAAAGAGTGGAAAAAGTCGAAGACGTCATGAATGTCGGCGATATTGTAAAGGTAAAGGTTGTAGAGATCGACAACCAGAACCGTATCAACCTTTCCAGAAAAGAACTGCTGTAAGCGAGCAGCTTCGTAAGTTTATACGATAAGATAAAAGTCTGCATCGGGTCAAGGTGCAGACTTTTTGGTTGTTTTTGTTGTTGAAAAAAGAATTGCAAAATAATAAGATTCAGATTATTTATTCTTTTAACCTGTGCAAAGGGCGCGTAGGCAGTACATTATGCATACATAGAAAATCCTGGAAGTGCGGGGAGCATCTGCACGAACGGAACGTACGTAAGCCGGATACACGCACAAGCACTCCTGTCCTCCTTAGTCATAGGAGATTTGTTTTCAAAAACAAAAAACGACAGATTTCAATGTTGAAATTCATGGTCTGCGTACAAATCCGCGATCAAAACGAGATTTTGACAGATATTTCACGAAATTTTGTTCTGAAACACAAATAAATATAAAAAAATTATTGAAAAAATATAAAAAAGGTGTTGACAGGGAAGAAAACCTATGGTAAACTTCGTATATCACTTAAGGAAAGGAGAAAGAAAATGAACTTCATGGTAAACCTGCTAGTCATTATTAGCATTCTAGTCATTAGCATTATTTTGCTAGTCGTCATCCTCGGGATCGAGGTCGTGATTAGAAATAGTGCAAGTTTGCATGCAGGAAATCGAAAAAGTTCGTTTTTATCTTTGATAGATATTTACTGATTCGTGATAAGCACAAGACATCATGGTAGGCTTTTCAAGAGCTTATCACCGTCAGTAAACATAGAACTTTAGAAGCCTGCGGCAAACGAAGCCGTGGGCTTTTATTGTTTCAGCCTTAAGCCATAAAAAAAGAAAAATTGCAATCAAATCAAAACAAAAATGAAAGATGGAGGAAACCAAAATGAAAAAGCAATCTTATTTTAAAAAGTTCGCAGCCGTTGCCATGGCTGCAGTCATGACGGTCGCGTTTGCGTCCTGCGGCAACAGCGACACCGGTAACAGTGACAACGCGGGAGATTCTTCCGCAAAATTCGTAATCGGCGGCATCGGGCCTACAACCGGCGGCGCGGCAGTTTACGGGCAGGCAGTTAAGAACGCGGCAGAAATGGCAGCCGAAGAAATCAACGCAGCAGGCGGCATCAATGGCTACCAGATCGAATTCAAGTGGCAGGATGACGAACACGACACCGAAAAAGCCGTCAACGCTTATAACGCATTAAAAGACGACGGCATGCAGATGTTAATGGGTACCGTTACTTCCGCCCCTTGTACCGCAGTCGTAGCGTTGACTTCCGAAGATAATATGTTCCAGCTGACACCTTCTGCTTCCGCAGTAGAATCCATTCAAGGAGATAATGCATTCAGAGTATGCTTCTCCGACCCGAACCAGGGTGTTGGTTCCGCGGACTACTTCGCAGAGCACTTCCCGGATGCGAAGGTTGGTGTTGTTTACAACTCCTCCGATGTATACTCCAACGGTATTTATAAGACCTTCAAGACAGAAGCAGCAGCAAAGGGCGTAAACATTGTCGCAGCAGAAGCATTCACGAAGGACTCCGCACAGGACTTCACCGTACAGATCCAAAAGATGAAAGAATCCGGCGCGGACTTAGTATTCCTTCCGTTCTACGCACAGGAAGCTTCCTTATTCTTAACACAGGCAGATAAAGCAGGCTTAGATGTACAGTTCTTCGGCTGTGACGGACTTGACGGCGTGATCGACCAGTTAGGCTCCAACGCGAAATTGGCAGAAGGCGTTATGCTCCTGACACCATTTGCTGCCGACTCCGAGGATCCGAAATCGAAAGCATTCACAGAGGCTTATGAAAAGAAATATAACGGTGAAGTGCCGAACCAGTTCGCGGCAGACGCTTACGACGCAATGTACATCATCAAGGACGCAGCCGAAAAGGCAAATGTAACACCTGATATGAGTGTTTCCGATATCTGTGACGCTATGAAGAAAGCAATGACCGAAATCGAATTTACCGGCGTAACCGGAACCATGACATGGTCTGCAGACGGCGAACCGACCAAGACTCCGATGGCAATGGTAATCAAAGACGGTAGCTATAAGGCTCTTTAATCGAAAGCGGAGCATGACGAAACAAGAACATTCAGAGAGGAAAGACAAGTAGAGAGATGTTTTCGACAATGTTTCGGAGATGATCATAAAGGAAAGGGGACCGGCACGCAGCAGGTCCCCACTTCCGCTATATCGAAGCACAAGGTATATAGCATAAAGAAAAAATGAGGTAATTTTATGAATTTTCTGTCTTATCTGATCAGCGGCATCAGCCTGGGAAGCGTATATGCGCTGATCGCACTTGGGTATACAATGGTATACGGTATCGCGAAGATGCTGAACTTTGCGCACGGTGACGTTATCATGATTGGTGGTTTCGTGATTTTCACAGCGGTTTCTTCGCTACACACGTCTGCCGGCGTGGCGATTGTCTGTGCCATCATCGTCTGCACGGTACTGGGAGTAGCCATTGAAAAAATTGCATATAAACCATTGAGAAACGCTCCGCCTTTGGCAGTTCTGATCACCGCTATCGGTGTCAGCTATTTTCTCCAGAATGTTGCGCTTTTGATCTTCGGATCGGCCTCCAGAAACTTTCCGGACATTCTGCATCTTCCGGACTGGCATGTCGCAGAAGGTCTGACCATCACAGGGGAAGCCATTCTGACAATTGCCTTGACGATCGTTATCATGATTGCGTTGACATTCTTTATCAACCATACGAGAATCGGATCGGCTATGCAGGCGGTTTCCGAAGACAGAGGCGCCGCACAACTGATGGGCGTCAACGTCAACAGCACGATCAGCGTGACGTTTGCGATCGGTTCGGCGCTGGCGGCGGTCGCGAGTCTTTTGCTCTGCTCATCCTATCCGCTGATCGGGCCATATACCGGCGCAATGCCGGGTATTAAGGCCTTTGTAGCGGCAGTATTCGGCGGCATCGGCTCTATTCCGGGCGCGATGATCGGCGGCATTCTTCTCGGTGTGATTGAAAACCTCAGCAAAGCGTATATTTCTTCAACCTTATCCGACGCGATCGTCTTCGGCGTACTGATTATCGTACTGCTTGTCAAACCGACCGGTATCCTCGGAAAAGCAATGCGAGAGAAAGTGTAGGTGGCCGGTATGAAAAACAAATTACAATCCAAAACCTTAAACAAGACAACGCAGCAGAATCTGATCACTTACGCAATCGTTGCGGCGTGCTTCGTATTCTGCGTAATCTATAACGCACTGCCGGGTGGCTCCAGCCTGATCAAAGGACTTTTCGTTCCGATCTGTTCCTACGTCATCATGGCGGTTTCCCTGAACCTCACAGTCGGCATTCTCGGCGAGCTGAGCCTCGGACACGCGGGCTTCATGTGCCTGGGCGCGTTTGTCGGCAGTACCTTCAGCATTCTGACACAGGAAAGCCTCACTTCAGTCTGGATCCGTTTCCCGCTGGCCATTTTGATCGGCGGACTGGTAGCAGGTGTGGCAGGTGTGCTGATCGGGATCCCGGTTCTTCGCCTGCGCGGCGACTATCTGGCGATTGTAACGTTGGCGTTTGGTGAAATTATCAAGAGCATCGTGAATAATATTTATCTGGTCAAGGATGTCAACGGACTGCACATGGCGCTCAGCGTTGAGGCCTATAACAATATGGATCTCGACCCGCTGACCTCCGAAGAACTGATCAGCGGTGCGATGGGTATTACCGGCGGACCGCGTGATTCCAACTATATTGTTGGTTTTATCCTAGTATTTCTTACGCTGATCGTCATCCTTAACTTGGTTAATTCCAGAGCGGGCAGAGCAATCATGGCAATACGCGACAATCGTATCGCGGCAGAATCCATCGGCATCAATATCACCAAGTATAAACTGATCGCGTTCACGATTTCCGCAATGTTCGCGGGTATGGCCGGCGTTCTGTACGGGCACAATCTTTCCAGCCTGGTCGCGGTCAAGTTCGACTACAACTTATCTATCCTGGTACTGGTATTCGTCGTACTCGGCGGCATCGGCAGCATGCGTGGTTCCATCATAGCGGCGATCATTCTGACGGCATTGCCGGAGCTGCTGCGTGGTTCCTTCAGCGACTACAGAATGCTGATCTATGCGATCCTGCTGATCGTCATGATGCTGGTCAACAACAACGAAACGATGAAAATGTATAAGGAACGCTTCAAAGGCTATCTGCACCTTAATGGTAAAGGCAAGACTGCCCAAGTGTCCGCGACAGAACAGGAGGTGAGCTAATATGACAACGCCAATGCTGGAAACAAAAAATTTAGGGATCTCTTTTGGAGGCCTGAAAGCGGTCGATGAGCTCACCATGACCATCAACAAGGGACAGCTCTATGGTCTGATCGGACCGAACGGTGCAGGCAAAACGACGGCCTTCAACCTGCTGACGGGTGTCTACAAACCAACGGAAGGAAACTTTTTCCTGGATGGCGAGAAACTGACCGGGCACAGCACAATTGAGATCAACAAAAAGGGCATCGCACGAACATTCCAGAACATCCGGCTGTTCAAACAGCTTTCGGTACTTGACAATGTTAAGCTCGGACTGCATAATGATTATAAGTACTCGCTTGCAGATGGTATTTTCCGTCTTCCGTCCTATTTCCGAACCGAAAAGCAGATGAACGAAAAAGCCGAATCACTGTTGGAGGTCTTCGGACTGGCAGATGAAAAGAACTTTATCTCCGCGAATCTGCCTTACGGCAAACAGAGAAAACTGGAGATCGCCAGAGCACTGGCAACATCTCCGAAGCTTCTGCTGCTGGACGAACCGGCAGCCGGCATGAATCCGAATGAAACACAGGAGCTGATGGATACCATCCAGTTTGTCAGAGAAAACTTTGATATGACGATCCTGCTGATCGAACATGATATGCGTCTGGTATCCGGTATCTGCGAGGAACTGACGGTGCTGAACTTCGGCACGGTGCTGGCTCAGGGCAAGACAAGCGACGTACTGAACAACCCACAGGTTGTCAAGGCGTATTTAGGTGAATAAGGAGGGCGCGCATATGGCAATGTTAGAGATCAGAGACTTAGAAGTCAATTATGGCGCCATCAACGCCATCAAAAAAATATCTTTTGATGTCAAGCAGGGCGAAGTTATCGCGCTGATCGGCGCTAACGGCGCTGGTAAGACGACCACACTGCATACGATCACCGGTCTGTTAAAGGCAAAATCCGGCAGTGTACTGTTTGAAGGAAAAGAATTAACCAAGATGCCGCCGCATAAGATCGTAGAGATGGGAATGGCGCATGTGCCGGAGGGCAGGCGGATCTTCCAGCAGCTTTCGGTGTTCAAGAACCTTGACTTGGGGGCGTACACGCTTAAAAATCGAGCGGAATATGAACGTAATCTGGAGATGGTCTATCAAAAATTTCCACGTCTGGAGGAACGGAAGAATCAAATCGCAGGTACGCTATCCGGCGGTGAACAGCAGATGCTTGCGATGGGTCGGGCTTTGATGTCCAGCCCGAAGATTATCCTGATGGATGAGCCATCTATGGGATTGTCTCCGCTTTTTGTCGGTGAGGTTTTCAAGATCATCGAAGAAATCAAAAAAAGCGGTACGACGGTGCTTTTGGTCGAACAGAACGCAAAAAAGGCGTTGGAAGTCGCTGACCGCGCATATGTTCTGGAGACAGGTCGGATTGTTCTCAGCGGGGATGCAAAGGACTTAATGAATGACGAAGCAGTGAAGAAAGCTTACTTAGGAGAGTAAGTGAAAACGTGAAAGCTGCAAGGGGCAGCGGACGAGGAGAAAGGATATGGAGAAATTTGTAATTACAATCGGCCGTGAGTACGGAAGCGGTGGCAGAGGCATCGCACACCGTCTGGCAGAGGCACTGGGTGTCCGTTATTATGACAAAGAACTGATCCGTATGGCCTCAGAGGACAGCGGTATCAGCGAAGCGCTGTTTAATCTCACAGACGAAAAGCTGGAGGATAAGTTCCTGCGAAAACACGACATCTCCAAGGTTGCGTTGGTTTCACAGCCGCAGCCGGACAGATTGACGAAGGAGGAATTGTTTCAGTTCCAGTCGGAGATCATCCGCCGTGTTGCCGAGAAGGACGAATCCTGCATCATCATCGGTCGCTGCGGCCAGTATATTCTGCGTGACCGACCGGATCTAGTCAGAGTCTTTATTCATGCGGACAAAGAGTATTGCATTGAAAAGCTGATGAACCGCTATGGGATCAGCAAGGAAGAAGCAGCCGAGCTCCGTGAAAAGACTGACAGGAGCAGAGCGGCCTATCATAAGCACTACACCGGCACCGAATGGCTGGATGTACGCAATTACGACCTGGTACTCGATACCTCAAAGCTGAGTCAGGACGACTGCATCCGCATCGTTTCAGACTATATCAAGAGCAGATAAGATTGCATTTATCTATATAAACTCCGGAGTTTTCCGCGCGAATGTAGGACTGCGCAGGAAGCTCCGGAGTTTTGCGTTGTGCGTTTCGCGATCAAGATCGGCTGCTCATGTGAGTTTTTTTCAAAAAAAGACTTGACAATTGAATGATAATTCAACTATAATAAAGAAAACAGTTGAATAGATGTTCAACTAATAGATGGAAGCCATATAACAAAAACGGAGGAAGCGAAATGAAAAAGACTTATTTACTCGAAGGCTTAGATTGTGCAAACTGTGCGGCGGAAGTAGAAAGAAACGTTGCAAAGCTCGATAACGTCAACCATGCGTCCGTAAACTTTCTGACATTGAAGATGGTACTGGATGTTAACGAAGAGGACTTTGACGAAACTTACAAGAAGATCGTCAAGACCGTAAAGAAGACAGAGCCGGACGTAGAGATCAAAGAACTGTAGGCTAACGTCCCTGCACAGTGATTGACGCGCGGTAGCGCAGACAGAAGCGAGGCAGGTCTCACGCCAAAAAGTGCAGCGCTTTAAGGGAAGAGCCAAAAGCGACAGCAGAGCCGCTCAGCGTCCGGGTTGATGGTTCTGCCTTGCAGGCGCGGACTGCATGAATTTGAGAATATCATTCGAGGTGATTGGAAATGAAAAAACGTTCCGGAAAACTACTGGTCGGCGCGGCGCTGTTTCTCGTCGCGCTGCTGCTCCCAGCAGAACCGGCGGCATTAAAATTCGCGGCATATCTGGTCGCATACCTGGTAATCGGATATCAAGTATTACGGAAAGCGTTCAACAATATTAAGAGAGGTAAAGTTTTCGACGAAAACTTTCTGATGGCGGTCGCGTCGATCGGTGCGTTTGCGACCGGAGAATATCCGGAGGCAGTGGCCGTTATGCTGTTCTATCAGATCGGTGAACTGTTCGAAGACTATGCTGTCGGCAAATCGAGAAAATCGATCACCGAGTTGATGAACATCCGCCCGGATTACGCGAACCTCAAACTTGCGGACGGCGAAACCGAAAAAGTTGATCCGGATGAGGTCAAGATCGGCGACATCATTGTTGTCAAACCAGGTGAAAAAGTACCGCTGGACGGCGTTGTACTCAGCGGATCATCTATGCTGGATACAGCTGCGCTGACCGGAGAGTCCGTACCGCGCAGCGTGCGGGAGGGTGAAGAGATCCTTAGCGGCTGCATCAACCAGAACGGTCTTCTGGAAGTTGAAGTGAAAAAGGCATTTGGCGAATCCACCGTCAGCAAAATCCTCGAACTGGTCGAGAGTGCGACCAGCCAGAAAGCAAAAATGGAAAATTTCATCACCCGCTTTGCAGGCTATTATACTCCGGCAGTCGTAGGGGCGGCTGTCGTACTGGCACTGCTACCGCCGATTCTGATCGGAAGCGGCTTCCTTGGCGGTGCGACAGGCTTCAGTGGCGCACTGTTCAAAAAATGGGTATACCGCGCATTGGAATTTTTGGTTGTATCCTGCCCGTGTGCGCTGGTTATCTCGGTTCCGCTTAGTTTCTTTGGCGGCATCGGCGGCGCATCCAAGATCGGACTTCTGGTCAAGGGAAGCAACTATCTGGAAGCAGCCGCTTATACGGAATACGTCGTGATGGATAAGACCGGAACTCTGACCAAGGGCGTTTTCAAAGTTGAAACCGTAGAGAACTGCGGGAAGCTTTCAAAGGAAGAATTGCTCAAATACGCAGCCTATGCGGAAGCAAACTCCAGCCATCCGATTTCGGTATCCCTGCGCGAGGCTTATGAAGCGCAAGGCACGGAAAGTGCGTCGGGCACGGTAGCCCAGGGCGCGGCAGCGGACACAGAAGAGCAGGGCAGCCGGAAGATCGACAAGTCTTTGATCGGCAGTGTGGAAGAAATCGCCGGACACGGTGTGGCAGCCGAGATCGAAGGACACAAAGTTTTCGCCGGCAATCAAAAACTGATGAAACGCGAAAACATCGTGTTCGAAGCGAAAGACATCACAGGTACGGTCGTTCATGTAGCGGTAGATGGCAATTATGAGGGATATATTACCATCGCCGACCAGATCAAGGAAGACGCGGCAAAAGCCATTAAGGGTCTGAAAGCAAGAGGAATCAAAACGGTTATGTTGACAGGAGACAGCAGAGCCGTCGCGGAGAGCGTCGGCAAAACGCTCGGTCTGGATGAGGTACATGCGGAACTGCTGCCGGAAAACAAGGTCGAGGAAGTGGAAAAACTTCTTGCCGCGAAATCCGAAAAGGGCAAGCTGATGTTCGTCGGCGACGGCATCAACGATGCGCCGGTACTGGCAAGAGCCGATGTGGGAGTTGCCATGGGCGGTCTGGGATCCGATGCAGCCATTGAGGCAGCAGACGTGGTCATCATGACCGACGAACCGTCTAAACTTTTGAACCTGATGGATATCGCGAAAAAAACACTTTCCATCGCGAAACAAAACGTGGTCTTTGCGTTGACCGTCAAACTGCTGGTACTGATACTCTGCGCAGTTGGCCTTGTCAACATGTGGGCTGCCGTCTTCGCGGATGTCGGCGTGTCCGTGCTTGCGATCTTAAACGCGATGCGCGCTTTGAAAGTAGCAGAGGAATAAGGCAGGGAGCAGACAGCAAGAATAGGGCAAACAAAAACAAAAATGCAAGTACAGCACTCTGCGTCGCAAAAACGATGCAGGGCGCTGTTATTTTTTGCATAAAAATGCAAAGTGAAGTAAAAACGAAGTAAAAACGAAGTAAAAAAATAGAATCCGACCAGAAACATTTGCGAAATCCGCGGAAGTGTTGTAAAATAAAAGACAGGATTCAGAGACTCGCAGCAAGCAGGCACAAGGAATGCGTGCTGTGCTCCCACAGAAGTCACGGGAGCGTGTATCGCTTGCGATACACGACGGATTTGTACTGAAATTTAGACACAAAAAAATCGAAAAACTGCCGCAAATTCTGTAGACGAATGTCGAGAAAATGTGCTATGATAAAGACAATGTATTTTGAATACAAAAGAGTGCAAAGACATATTTTTTTCCAGGACATCAAACCAATTTGGTGTAGATAAATCGTAAGCGCGCATGGCGATTCGGTTCTTTGAAAGTATTAGTAAGAAAGTAAACCGGCTGAACAACAAGCTTGCGTCCTTACAGCAAAATACTATTTTACAAGGAGGAGTTAGGTATGAGTTTCGCTCAAGAGGAAAAATTAGCATCTCAGGACAAAGTTGCATTTGTTGCCTGTAACGGAACTGCTGCCGGACAGAAACGCTTTGCCGACTGTGCATCCTGTAAGGAAGCGGTAGAGCGCGGCTTCAAAAGAGGCGACTGCAAGAGCGGCTGCGTCGGCGTCGGTTCTTGCATTGAAGTCTGTAAGCAGCAGGCGATGAGTCTGGTTGACGGCAGAATCGTCATTGACAAAGAAAAATGCGACGGCTGCGGCGACTGTGCGAAAGAGGACGTCTGTCCACAGGGTCTGATTCATATGATTCCGAGAGATGCTACCAACTTTATTCCATGTTCTTCGACAGAAGAAGATGATGAAGTCGTTCGCAAAACATGCGGATACGGTTGCATTGCCTGCGGAGAATGCGAGAGAGCATGTCCGGAGGGCGCAGTATCGATTATTGATAATCACGCGGTCATTGATTATGATAAGTGCGTTGGATGCGTGGCATGTGCGGTAAAATGCAAAAAGAAGATCATTGTCGACACCTTGCACGATTTACCGGTCTTAAAATCCACTGTCGCGTTTGTGCATTGTTCCGGTGACGGTCGTATTGCGTTCCAGCTTAAAAACGCAGGGGTTACGACCTGCCAAGAGGCGGAAAAACTCGACCGTAAGGCTATGGGTCTTTGTACGACCGGCTGCTTTGGACAGGGCGCTTGCACGGCTGTCTGTCGCTATGACGCGATTAAAGTGGAAAATGGCGTTGCGAAGGTTGACCCGGATAAGTGTGTCGGCTGCAAGGATTGCACCTTTGTCTGTCCACAGCATTTGATCACAATCGTGCCTTACAAGGGACAGAAGATGGTCGCATGCGCATCCCTGGATGATAAAGAAACGAAGGCGAAGGTTTGCGGTACCGGTTGCATCGGCTGCTTCGACTGCGCGGCAAACTGCCCGAACCTTGCGATTTACGCAGACGGTACGCACTCCGTCGTTGATCCGGAAATTTGTGAAGACTGCCACGTTTGCCAGTATGTATGCCCGAGAAACGTGATCAAAGAACTGGAAGTACCGGAATACATATTCTTACAGCGTGAAGCGTTAGGCATGCAGGAAGGAGAATAGACATGAGAAAATTAAAAACGATGGACGGAAACGCCGCTGCTGCTCATGTTGCGTATGCTTTCTCGGAGGTTGCCGCGATCTACCCGATCACGCCGTCCTCACCTATGGCAGAAAACATGGACGAATGGGTTTCCCAGGACAGAACCAATATCTTCGGTGAAAAAGTTAAGATCGTTGAAATGCAGTCCGAGGCAGGCGCAGCCGGTGCCGTTCACGGTGCCATCGCAGCCGGTGCTTTGACCTCAACGTTCACAGCATCCCAGGGTCTGCTCTTAATGATTCCGAATATGTATAAATTAGCAGGCGAACAGACGCCGGCCGTTTTCCACGTCGCAGCACGTTGCGTCGCGACACACGCACTGAATATTTTCGGTGACCACAGTGACGTTATGGGTTGCCGCCAGACCGGTTTCGGCATGATTGCCTCCAACTCCGTGCAGCAGGCCATGGATCTGGCCGCTGTTGCGCACTTAAGCGCGATCGCAGGCCGCGTGCCGATGCTGCATTTCTTCGACGGATTCCGTACCTCCCATGAACAGCAGAAGATCGAAGTCTGGGACTACGATGATCTGAAAGAAATGGTGGACTGGGAAGCACTCAAACGATTCAAACAGAACGCGCTCAACCCGAACCATCCACATACTATGGGTTCCGCGGAACAGCCGGAAACATTCTTCCAGCACAGAGAAGCCTGCAATACCGCTTATCTGGAAACTCCGGATCTTGTAAACAAATACATGGAAATGGTCAATGCCAAGATCGGTACCGACTATAAGCCGTTCAACTACTATGGAGCACCGGACGCAGAAGAGATCATCATCGCCATGGGTTCGGTCTGTGAATGTGCAGAAGAACTGATCGACTACCTGAACGCAAGAGGCAAGAAGGTTGGTATCGTGGAGGTACATCTGTACAGACCATGGTCCACCAAATACCTATTAAAGGTGATGCCGGAAACGGTCAAGAAGATCGCAGTTCTCGACCGAACCAAAGAACCGGGTGGTACCGGCGAACCGTTATACCTGGATATCGTTACCGCACTGCGCGGCACGAAATTTGAAGGCTGCCTGATCTGCGGCGGTCGTTACGGTCTGGGTTCCAAGGACGTACAGCCGGGCGACGTACTGGCCGTATACGAAAACCTGTGGAGCGACGCGCCGAAGAAGGAATTCACCCTTTCCATCACCGACGACGTGACCAATCTTTCCATCCATGGCTCCGAAAATCCGGATGTCGCGCCGAAGGGAACCAAGGCTTGCAAGTTCTGGGGTCTGGGTGCTGACGGTACCGTTGGCGCAAACAAGAACTCCGTTAAGATCATCGGTGACCATACCGACATGAAGGCGCAGGCATACTTCCAGTATGATTCCAAAAAATCTGGCGGCGTTACCATTTCTCACCTGAGATTCGGTAATGAACCGATTCGTTCAACCTATTATGTAAAACAGGCTGACTTCGTTGCTTGTCATAATGAAGCTTATCTGTACAAGTATGAAATGGTACAGGATGTAAAACCGGGCGGATTCTTCCTGCTTAACTGCACATGGTCCGATGACGAACTCGAAGAAAAATTACCGGGCAAGGTCAAGAGATACATTGCGCAAAACAATGTACAGTTCTATACCTGTGACGCGGTAACCATGGCCAAAGAGATCGGTCTGGGCGCACGCAGAACGAACTCCATCCTGCAGGCAGCTTTCTTCAAGCTGGCTGATATCATTCCGATCGACAAAGCGGAAGGCTATATGAAGGATGCGATTGCAAAGACCTACAAGAAAAAAGGTCAGGACATCGTAGACATGAACTGCAAGGCAGTTGACGCAGGTCTGAACCACATCCATAAGGTCGAGGTTCCGGAAAGCTGGAAGAACGCAGCAGACGATGCGCCGGCAGCTCCGCTGGTAGGCAGAGACAAGCTGCAGACGGAATTCCTCAATGACATTCTGGTACCGACCGCAAATCTGACTGCGGATAATATTCCGGTCTCCAAGTTTATGGATACCGTGACCGGCATGATGCCTGCGGGAACCGCTGCATACGAAAAGCGTGGTATCGCGGCGGATCTTCCACACTGGAATGTAAAGAACTGTATGCAATGTAACTGGTGTGCGACCGTTTGTCCGCACGCGGTAGTCCGTCCGTTCGTTCTGACAGAGGAAGAAGCAAAGAATGTGGATGACGCCGTGCCGATGAAGGGAACGAAAGACCTGAAATTCACTCTCGGCTGGTCGCTCATGGACTGCACCGGCTGCGGCTCCTGCGCAGAGGTATGCCCTGCGAGAAACAAGGCGATCACCATGGCACCGGAAGAAGAGCATTATATGCACGCGCAGCAGGCGAAATTCGACTATTTATACAAGAACGTCGATGAAAAGGAAACTCCGTTCAAAGAAAACAGCGTGAAAGGTGCGCAGTTCAAGACACCACTGATGGAATTCTCCGGTGCTTGTCCGGGCTGTGGAGAAACACCATACGCAAAATTGGTAACACAGTTGTTCGGCGATCGCATGTTCATTGCGAACGCGACCGGATGCTCCTCCATCTGGGGTGCTTCCGCTCCGGCGACACCGTACACGGTTAATAAAGAAGGCAGGGGTCCTGCTTGGGCAAACTCCCTGTTTGAAGACAACGCGGAATTCGGTTTCGGTATGGCGACTTCCGTTAACGCAAGAAGAAACGAGTTGAAATCTGCTGTCGAAAGATTGTATGATGTCATCGGTGTACCGGCGAAAGCATGGGTCGTATCCATGCATGACAGTAAAACTTCCAGAACAACCGGCGATATTTTGTTGGAGGAAGCGAAGAAAATCGCGGATACCAATGAAGACGCAAAATACGTTGTGGACAATGCGGATCTGCTGACCAGACCATCCATGTGGATCTTCGGTGGTGACGGTTGGGCATACGATATCGGCTACGGCGGACTGGATCATGTTCTGGCATCCGGCGAAGATGTCAACGTTCTGGTATTCGATACCGAAGTGTACTCCAATACAGGCGGACAGGCATCCAAAGCAACGCCAATCGGTGCGGTTGCGAAGTTTGCTTCCTCCGGCAAATCTGTAAAGAAAAAAGATCTCGCGCAGATCGCGATGGCTTATGGCTACGTTTATGTCGCGCAGATTGCCATGGGCGCAAATCCGGAACAGACGCTCAAAGCCATCCGTGAAGCGGAAAGCTACCATGGACCGTCCCTGATCATCGCATATTCACCATGCATCAACCACGGCGTGAAGGCAGGTATGAACAAAGCAATGCTGGAAATGAAAAAAGCGGTTAGAGTCGGATATTGGGATCTGTTAAGATACAATCCGGAACTTGCGGCCAGAGGAGAAAATCCATTGTCTGTCGACTCCGCGGCACCAAGTGGATCCTACAAGGATTTCCTGATGGGCGAGGTTCGTTACAATTCGCTGGAACTCGGATTCCCGGACAGAGCCGAAAAACTCTTCCAGGAGGGTGAAGAATTTGCGAAGGAAAGATACGAAGAGCTGAAGCATCGCCAGGACAACTTCGGTAAGTAGAGAAAGGAGGATGCACGAACATGAAAAGATTTGAAGTTACTTGGAAAAGAAGATTGAATGACCATATGGTCTGGCTGAAGATCTATGCGCCTCTGGTTGCGAAACATGCAAAACCGGGACAATTTATCATCCTCAGAACAGATGAATTCGGGGAAAGAATCCCGCTGACGATGGCAGGACATAACGAAGAAGACGGCACCATTGACCTGATCTACGCAGCAGTTGGCAGAACGACGATGCTGATGGATCAGTTGGAGCCGGGCGACTGCTTCGCGGATATTGTAGGTCCTCTGGGCAAGCCGACCCATATGGATGGACTCAAGAGAGTTTGCGTGGTCGGCGGCGGTACCGGTAATGCGCTGGCATACCCATTGGCATGCGGCATGCACAACCACGGTGTGGAGACGGTTATGATCGCCGGATTTAAGACAAAGGATCTTGTGATCCTCGAAGATGAATTCCGTGCAGGCGTCGATGAATTATACGTGATGACCGATGACGGTAGCTATGGTGAAAAAGGCTTTACCACAGCAAAACTGGAAGAACTGATTCAGGCAGGCGAAAAATTTGATGAAGTCGTTGCGGTCGGACCGCCGATGATGATGAAGTTTACCTGCCAGATTGCTGAAAAATACGGCATTCACTCTGTAGCATCCCTGACCGCCTACATGATCGATGGTACCGGCATGTGCGGCGGCTGCAGATGCATGATCGGCGGCGAAGATAAGTTCGTATGTGTCGACGGTCCGGAATTTGACGGCGCCCTGGTTGATTGGGATGATCTGATCAGAAGATCGGCGTACTACAAGGATCAGGAAGCGGAAGATCGTGCACACGTATGCAGATTAACAGGAGGTGTTCGTTATCATGATTAATTTGGTACATCAGCAGAACCCGATGCCGGAACAGATGCCGGAAGTCAGAAACAAGAATTTCCTGGAAGTCTGCACAGGCTATACAGAAGACCAGGCGATCCGTGAAGCGATGCGCTGCTTAAGATGCCGCAAGAAACCTTGCGTTTCCGGATGTCCGGTTAACATTAAGATTCCATCCTTTATCGCAAAAGTTGCAGAAGGTGACTTCGAAGCCGCTTATGAGATCATCTCGGAAGATAGCTCTTTGCCGGCAATCTGTGGACGTGTCTGCCCACAGGAAAACCAGTGTCAGGGTGAGTGTGTACATGGCAAGAAGGGCGAACCGGTTGCCATCGGCAGACTGGAACGCTTTGTAGCTGACTGGCATGCGGCAAACTTCGGCGATGAAGAGATTAAGCCGGTCAAAGGCAACGGACATAAAGTTGCCGTCATCGGTGCAGGCCCTGCAGGTCTTGCCTGCGCGGGAGACCTGGTAAATAAAGGCTACGAAGTGACCGTTTATGAAGCGCTGCACAAGACCGGCGGTGTTCTGGTCTACGGTATCCCGCAGTTCCGTCTGCCGAAGGAGATTGTCGCACAGGAGGTTGCGAAGCTGGAAGCCAAAGGTGTGAAATTCATCACGGATGCCGTTGCCGGTCGTGCCTTTACGGTCGACGAGCTGATGAAGGAAGGTGGCTACGAATCCGTATTCATCGGAACCGGCGCGGGACTTCCGTCCTTTATGCACATCCCGGGCGAAAATTACATCGGCGTTTGCTCCGCGAATGAATATCTGACGCGTATCAACCTGATGAAGGCTTATCTGCCGGAATACGATACGCCGATCATGCACGGTGACAAGATCGCCATCGTCGGCGGCGGTAACGTAGCGATGGACGCGGCAAGATGCGCGAAACGTATGGGTGCTTCCGAAGTTTACATCATCTACAGAAGATCTCTGGCAGAGCTTCCGGCAAGAGCTGAAGAAGTACACCATGCGATGGAAGAAGGCATCATCTTCAAGCTTCTGAACAATCCGGTTCAGATCCTCGGTGATGAAAACGGTCGTGTCAGAGCCATTGAATGTGTAGAAATGGAACTCGGTGAACCAGATGCCTCCGGCAGAAGAAAACCGATCGTCAAAGAAGGCTCCAACTTTGAAATTCCGGTTGACATGGTTATCATGTCCATCGGCACCAAGCTGAATACCCTGATTCTGGATACGACGGATCATCTGGAAGCAAACAAGAAGGGCGGTATTGGTACGGATGACGGCGCAGCAACCAACCGCGAAGGCATCTTCGCAGGCGGTGACGCAGTTACCGGCGCAGCAACGGTCATCAAGGCAATGGGTGCAGGAAAAACTGCAGCAGCCAGCATTGATGCATACCTGAGCAACAAATAGAATCTAACAACAAGAAACATGGCCACTTTTCACAGTGGCCATGTTTTTTAAATAATCTATTGCTTTTTTTTCAGAATATGGTGGTAAGATAAAGCTAAGAGGTAAGCCTTGCGGCTGAACCGGTTAGTTTCTAGGCTTTACAGCCTTTCCGCTCCTGATTGCAGCAGGAGCGGCTTTTTTTAATGGAGTTGTCCTCGCTGATGAAGAGCAGCGATGGAAACTCCTTATGCAACAGTTTGCGAAGAAGGCAAACTGTTGCGATGCCTGATTCGCTCGAACTGACTGCTATGCTCGAAATCGTAATCCTCATTCTTACCGTCTCTTTTCTCCAAATCCACACAGACCCTTTGAATCTCAGCGCAGCCGCGCGGCTCATTGCTCTGGGCAATTAGAGTGTATCATAAAATCGAAAAAAGAACAAGCGTTCTTTTCACGATTTCTTGCGATTTTTGTGCCAAAATGTGAGTATTTTGTATGCATTTAGGCAATGCTAAGAAATTGAGTAAAAATGTTTTTTTTTTGTATTTATTCAAAATGCTTTTGGGTAATATAGTATAAGGGGAAGATTTCAGATTTGAGAAATATGCTAAGATAAGGAGGCAGCAAAAGTGTTTACAGAAGAATTACAAGCGATCAGACAAGCGGAAGATGCGGCGGATGCGTTACGCAAAGAAGCAAAAACCGAAGCCGCGAAGCTGATCAAAGATGCAAACACCAAAGCCGGCAAACTGGCAGACGAAGCCGAAACAAAGGCCAAAGAATGCTATGAGGCGTTCCTTGCGGAGGGACAGCAGGTCGCACAGGCACAGTATGAGGACGCCATAGAGAAAGCCAGGAAGTTCTGCGCGAAGATGGAAGCGGAAGCCGGCGAAAAGCAGGACCGAATTGTAAAGTTCATAGCGGAAAGGATCGTGAAGTCAAGTGGCAATTGTTAAGATGCAGAAAGTCTGCGTCATTGGACTTGACAACGAAAAAGAGGAGTTCATGAGCCGTCTGATGGATTTCGGCGTGGTAGAATTGACCGACCAGACCGCAAAGCTTTCGGACGAAATCTGGGCACAGAACGTGATGGTCGATGAAAGCCGCGATGCAGCCGCAAAGCTGGAGGAAAAGATCAGCCGCGCAGGTCTCGCACTGGAAGTCATCGAAAAATACGGCAAACTGAAACAGCCGCTCTTTGCGACACGCAGAAGAGTCTCGGCAGCGCGTATGAAGCGCCTGCTGACAGACTCACAGGGTGCGCTGACCGGACAGGTCGAGGATCTTCTGAACCTGAACGACCGGATCAACGCACTCAGCGAGAGCAGAAACAAGCTGGAGCAGGATGAAACTTCTCTTAAGGTCTGGCAAAGCTACGACCTTCCGCTGGAACTGACCGGCACGAAACAGACCACGGTGCAGACCGGCGTGCTCCCGATGGGCACGGATCTCGACGCACTGACCGGCGCGCTGGCAGGACAGGCGGAAACGGACGGCACGGTTTTTAAGATCATCAGCAGGGACAAGGATCTGTACTATGCGGCGATCTTGATGCTGACCGAACAGGCATCCGATGTGCAGACGATACTAAAACAATACGGTTTTTCACAGGTGACCTTCAAGGACATGGAGGGCACAGCGAGCGAGAACCTTATACGGATTGATGGGGAAAAAGATGTATTAAGGGAAAAGTATGAGGCGGCAGTCAAGGAAGCCGCCACAAAGGCCGCATGGAAAGCAGGCATCGAGGAGTATGCCGATATGCTGAACGTTGCAGCCGACAAAGAAAAAATCAAAACGAAACTGCTGAAGACCAAACAAACCTTTTTCTTGGAGGGATGGATCCCGGAAAGATGCAGGAAAAAGGCAGCAGAGCTTCTGGATGCGTGCGAATGCTATTACGCGTTTCGCAAACCGGAAGCAGAGGAAGAAGTACCGGTTCTCCTGGAGAACAAGAGCTTCTTTCGGCCGACGGAAGCGATCACCGAGATGTATTCGCTGCCGAGCTATTGGGGCTTTGACCCAACCTCGATCTACGCGCTGTTCTACATTGTTTTCTTCGGAATGATGTTCAGCGACGCGGGCTATGGTTTGATCATGGCGATCGGATGCTTTGTGATTCTCAAAAAATTTGATCTCGAAGGAACGACCTGGAAGATGATCAAGTTATTCTTCTACTGCGGCATCTCCACCTTTGCGTGGGGCGCGCTGTTCGGCGGATGGTTCGGTGATGTGGTGACGGTATTTTCATCTACCTTCCTCGGCAGGGCAGCAGAGCTGAAACCGCTGTGGTTCAATCCACTGGATGATCCGATGAAGCTCTTGATCCTGTCGCTGATCCTGGGTGTCATCCACCTGTTCGTCGGTATGGGGATCCAGGCCTACATGGAAATCCGGGAAGGCAAATGGATGGATGCGATCTGCGGGGAAGGCGTCTGGTATCTGACGATCCTCGGACTGGCAGCCCTTTTGGGCGGCAGTACGCTGGGCATCGCAGGACTCGGGACAGCCGGCAAGTGGATGTCGATCCTCGGCGCGGCAGGCGTGCTGCTCGCGGGTGCGCGAGGCAAAAAAGGCATCGGGATGCTGACAGGCGCTTTCGCGAACCTGTACAACATCACCAGCTGGCTTTCGGACATTTTATCCTACGCGAGACTCCTCGCGCTGGGACTGGCGACCGGCGTCATCGCACAGGTCGTCAATACGATGGGATCACTGTTCGGCGGCGGTATCGCAGGGCTGGTCTTGTTTGTCCTGATCTTTGCGGTCGGCCACGCGATCAACTTTGCCATCAATATGCTGGGTGCGTTCATTCACTCGGCGAGACTGCAGTATGTGGAATTCTTCGGGAAATTCTACGTCGACGGCGGCGAACCGTTCGACCCGTTCCGCAAGAAGACCAAGTATATACGCTTTGAAAACGAAGAGTAGAAGACTCACAGGAGGAAATATTATGTTCTTTGAATATATCGACGGAAATTCGTTAGCAATTTTAGGCGCAGCCATCGCGGCGCTGGCAGGCATCGGCTCCGCTATGGGCGTAGGTATCGCAGGCCAGGCGGCTTCCGGCGTGGTTGCGGAAGACCCGAAAAAATTCGGTAAAACGATCATTTTACAGGCACTCCCGGGTACGCAGGGTATCTACGGGCTGATTATAGCGTTCTTAATTATGGTAAAAATCGGACTCTTGAGCGGAAACATGGTCGAACTGACTGCGTCTCAAGGGTTCTATTTCTTATGTGCCGGCATTCCGATCGGTGCCGTCGGCATCTGGTCGGGTATCGCGCAGGGTAAAGCAGCCGCGGCCGCCTTGCAGCTGACGGCAAAGAGACCGGATCAGATGGTAAAAGGTATCATTTATACCGCAATGGTAGAAACCTACGCGATCTTCGCGCTGCTGGTCTCCGTACTGATCTGGCTGCGAATCCCGGTATAAAGGAATCCGAAAGTTACCGGAATGTCGGAATATCGACGGAAAGGCAGATAAGAATATGAGTATCGAAAAGATTACATCCAAAATCCTGGGTGAGGCCGAGGCAGAACGCGATGTCGTGCTGGCAGAGGCAAGATCCCAGAGCGATGCAGTCCTTGCCGAAGCGGAGAAAAAAGCAGCGATGCTGCTGGCGGACGCGGAGCAAAGAGGGGAGATCGAAAAGGAAAAGATCATCACGCGCCGAAGATCCGTTGCTGACATCGATTGCCGCAAGGTTTTCCTGGCAAAAAAGCAGGAGATCCTGGAAGCATGCTTTGCACGCGCTGTGACGGAGATCACAGCCATGCCGGAGAAGGATTACATCACCCTGCTGGTAAACCTGGGCAAGGCGTCCGGCGCGAAGGAAGGACTGCTGACATTTAATGAAAAGGAACAGCGCATCGCGGAACAAGTTTGCCGCGCGTTGAACGAAACCGTGGAAAACGGCCATTTCGCCGTCAGCGAAAAGCAAGGCAGCATGCAGGGCGGTTATCTTCTGACCACCGGACTGACAACGGTGAACAACACCATCGAAGCGCTGGTTGCGGAAGCCAAGACCGGACTGACTGCCGAGACGGCAAAAATGTTGTTTCCTGAAGGATAAAAGGGAGTGCGAAGATGAGTAAACAAAAAGCGGAAAGCTATGCGTTTCCTTGCAGTCTGATCCGCGCGAACGAAAGAACCCTGCTCACGATGCAGGATCTGGAACGGGTGCTGGATGCCAAAGACATGCAGCAGGCGATGCACATCCTGACAGAATTCGGCTACGGCGACGGCAAAGATACCGAAAACCCGCGCGGATTTGAGATCGTGCTGGCCAAAGAGATGGATCGGGTCAGCGAACTGGTTGCTTCTCTGGCGGTGGAAAAAGCGGAGATCGAACTCCTCCGCCTGCCGCAGGACTACCACAACCTGAAGGTGCTGCTCAAGGCTGAGGCGCTCGGTACCGATCCGGCTCCGCTGCTGAGTGCGGGCGGCAATATTCCGCCGGCCAAGCTGCTCGATCGGATTCGCGAACGCAATGTTATCATGCTGGAGTTGGAAATGCAGCATGGCTTTGCGGAAGCGTCGGAACTTTACGCCAAGAGCGGTGACCCGCAGGAGATCGATCTGGTATTGGATCGAGCCTGCTATTCTCACATGCAGCGCATGGCTGCGGCATGTGAGAATTCATTTATTCAGGACTATTGCGCGTTAGCGGTCGACCTGCTGAACTGCAGGACTTTTGTCAGACTGCGTGAGGTCGACAAGCCATGGAGTTTCTTCCGCAAGGCGTTCCTGCCGGGTGGTACGCTCAGCGAGCAGCTGTTCACCAGAAACTATGAAGAACCGTATCCGCAGTTTGCGGATCGGATCGCGCCGCTTGGATTCGGCGAACTTTTTAGCCGCGGAGCAGTAGAAGCCGCCAACACCGGACAGTTCACACTGCTGGAAAAGCTGTGCGATGACCGGCGCATGCGTTTTCTGAAGGACGCGCACTATGTGACCTTCGGACCGGAACCGATCGTAGCGTTCTATCTGGCCAAGGAAAGCGAAAACAAGAATCTGCGGATGATCCTGACCGGCAAGCTGGTCGGCACCGCTCCTACAGTCATCAAAGAAAGATTGAGGCAGACCTATGTATAAGATCGGCGTGATCGGCGACAGGGAAAGCATTCTCGGCTTTCAGGCCGTAGGGCTTACGGTTTTCCCTTGTGATGAGGCCGAAGAAGCCAAAAAAATATTAAAACAGAAGGAAAAGGAGGACTTCGCCATCCTCTACGTGACAGAAGAGCTCTATCAGTACATGGGCGAAGAAATCAAAGCATACAAAGACCTGCGGCTGCCGGCCGTGATCCCGATCCCGAGCAAGAACGGGACGCTGGGCATCGGCATGCAGAATGTGCGCAGCGCGGTAGAGCGCGCCGTAGGTGCAGACATCCTTTTTGGAGGTGAAGCGAAATGAGTCAAGGAAAAGTTGTAAAAGTATCCGGCCCACTGGTCATTGCTTCCGGTATGGAAGAGGCGAACATGTTCGACGTCGTGCATGTCGGCGAGCAGGGGCTGATCGGAGAAATTATCGAAATGCGTGGAGACAGAGCCTCCATTCAGGTATATGAAGAGACCGCCGGTCTGGGACCGGGCGCGCCGGTTGTATCCACAGGCGCACCGTTGTCTGTCGAACTGGGGCCGGGATTGATCGAGACCATGTACGACGGAATCCAAAGGCCGCTGGAAGAAATGGTAGCGGCCGTCGGTCCGAACATTACCCGCGGCATCCGGGTACCGGCGCTGTCCCGCAGTAAAAAATGGGTCTTTGTACCGTGTGTAGAAGTCGGTGACAGCGTAGAAACCGGCGACATCCTCGGTACCGTACAGGAAACCGTAGTCGTCGAGCAGAAGATTATGGTGCCTTACGGCGTATCCGGTACGGTCGAATCCATCGAGATCGGGGATTTTACCGTCGACGAGACGGTGTGCCGTGTACGGCTTGCGGACGGCAACCTGCGCGAATTGAGCCTGATGCAAAAATGGCCGGTTCGCCGCGGCAGACCATATAAAGAAAAATTAGTGCCGGAGATGCCGCTGATCACCGGTCAGCGTGTCATCGATACGTTCTTCCCGATCGCCAAAGGCGGCGTGGCAGCGGTTCCGGGTCCGTTCGGATCCGGTAAGACTGTCGTGCAGCATCAGCTCGCAAAATGGGCGGATGCCGACATCGTCGTTTACATCGGCTGCGGAGAACGCGGCAACGAAATGACGGACGTATTGATGGAGTTCCCGGAGCTTGCGGACCCGCGAACCGGCGAATCGCTGATGAAGCGAACCGTCCTGATCGCGAATACGTCTGACATGCCGGTAGCCGCGCGGGAAGCCTCCATCTATACCGGCATCACCATCGCAGAATATTTCCGCGATATGGGTTACTCCGTCGCGCTGATGGCAGACTCGACATCCCGCTGGGCGGAGGCGCTGCGTGAAATGTCCGGCCGCCTGGAAGAGATGCCGGGTGAAGAGGGTTACCCTGCCTATCTGGGTTCCCGTCTGGCACAGTTCTATGA
Organism: Firmicutes bacterium UBA6418; assembly: GCA_002439735.1. Lineage (GTDB taxonomy): Bacteria > Bacillota > Clostridia > Peptostreptococcales > Anaerovoracaceae > CAG-238. The sequence continues at coordinate 34,900 of DJPG01000058.1, forward strand.
GCGTGCGGGCAGAACGATCTCCTTAGGTAAGGAAGGCCGTCTGGGCGCACTGTCAGCCATCGGAGCCGTATCGCCGCCGGGCGGCGATATTTCCGAGCCGGTATCACAGGCGACCCTGCGTATCGTCAAGGTATTCTGGTGCCTGGATTCCTCGCTTGCTTATAAGCGTCATTTCCCGGCCATCAACTGGCTGCAGAGTTACTCCCTGTATGTAGACCGACTGCAGGAATGGTACGAAAAAAACGTGGCCAAGGACTTCCCAAGGCTGCGGCGGCAGGCACTGCACTTGCTGCAGGAAGAGGCGGAGCTGAACGA
>DJPG01000056.1 GCA_002439735.1 Firmicutes bacterium UBA6418
ATGCGCCCGGCGGCCAGGGTGATCTTCCGAGTGACGAAATTCTCGCCCCGACGCTCGGACTCGTGGTTAAACAGAATACCGTTGACGGCAAACATGCCATAGGCCTCCCGGTACTCCTTGACCATCCAGAAGCCGTACTGCTTGGCAACCGCATAGGGACTGTAAGGATGGAACGGGGTGGTTTCCCGCTGAGGAATCTCCTCAACCTTACCGTACAGCTCAGAAGTGGAAGCCTGATACACCTTGCAGGTCTTGGTCAAGCCGCAGACGCGGACAGCCTCCAGCACACGCAGGACACCCAGCGCGTCCACATCGCCGGAGTACTCAGGCGCATCGAAGGAAACCTGAACATGGCTCTGGGCAGCCAGATTGTAAATTTCATCCGGCTTGATTTCGCCGACCAGACGAATCAGGCCAGAAGAATCAGACAGGTCGCCGTCGTGCAGCGTGACAGCATTCTTCTCAATCAGGTGGTCGATCCGGGCGGTGTTGGAAATGGACGAGCGGCGGACGATGCCGTGAACCTCGTAGCCCTTTTCCAGCAGGAATTCGGCCAAATAGGAGCCATCCTGGCCGGTAATGCCGGTAATAAGCGCAACTTTCTGCATAGATTACTCTCCTTGTTATTTGATTTCGCATCCATTTTACTCCAGTGTTCTCCAAAATACCATAGACCATCTTGCGGTTCATTTGGACTATATTGACTTTTCTGCGTGCCGTGTTAGAATATAGGGAAGGAGTTGAGCATTGTGGAAGAACGAACCCCGCTTTTTCATGGCGATTTGGTGAATACATCCAGAGTAATCTACACTCCATCAGAGTTCGCCAAAGTCTCTCTCATGTACATTCAGGAAATCGGATCCCTGCAGGCTACCCGCCCCCATACGAGCCGCCGCTCCGACCTGTCCTCCTATTTGTTCTTTATTGTGCTCTCCGGTGCCGGGGAGCTGCGCTATGAGGGGTGCGTCTACCCCCTGCAGGCCGGGGACTGCGTCTTCATCGACTGCACAAAGCCCTATTCCCACCAGACCTCCGACGATCTCTGGTGCCTGCTCTGGGTTCATTTTAACGGCCCAACCGTCTCCAATATCTACCGGAAATACACGGAGCGAGGCGGTCTTCCCGCCTTCCACCCAGACTCCCTGGAGAACTATCGCGGCACCTTCGACCGCGTCTACGATGCCGCCGTCAGCACCTCCTACATCCGGGACATGGAAATCAATGCCTACCTTTCAAAGCTCCTTGTCCTCCTCATGGCCGACAGCTGGCACCCGGATCACGCCCGCTCCGGCTCCAAGAAGACGGAGCTGTTACGCATCAAGCAGTACCTGGACGAAAACTACGAAAAGAAAGTAACGCTGGACGAGCTTTCCCAGCGTTACTTCATCAATAAATTTTACTTGACCCGGGTCTTCAAGGCGCACTTCGGTGTCACCATCGGAGACTACCTGCTGAATGCCCGCATCACCAAAGCCAAAAATCTTCTGCGCTTCACTGATAAATCCGCCGAAGAAATCGGCCAGGAATGCGGGATTGGGGACGTGTGTTACTTCAGCAAAGTGTTCAAAAAGGCAGAGGGGGTGACGGTAAGGGAGTATCGGGAGAGATGGAAGTAGGGACTGGATTGCCTTCCCCACCGTGGATCACGCAAAACCATCGTAAGCGCACAATAATCACCCGGCTCGAACAAAATTGCGGGATCATCCCACAGCCGCGTCGATTTTGCGCAGCAAGTGTTCCCTGGACACCAGACTTTCGCTGTCCACGATCTCATATACCCCTCGTTCCATTTTCCCACTTTGCAGCATTTCTTTTGCCCTGATTCAATAATACCATAAAAATGGAGCGAATTTCTTCCTTTTTCATTGTTTTTTTCTGTTTGGTAAACTTGCTTGGTTGTGGATACTTTCGAGAGGATGGATAGCCGAAACTCAAGTGCGAAACTCTCTTGCTTCGTGACCAAAAAAGTTGTACAATAAAGCCAGTATTTGCAGCCGGAGGTTGAACCGTAATGGCTATTTCATACGACAAGTGATGAAGACGGCTTGCCGATAAAAGGATAAGCAAGGCCGACCTGCGCAAAGCGGCAGGCATCGCACCTATCCCCGTGATCAACTGCTGGCGGCGATGGACTCTTTATGAAACCGCCAACACGCCCAAACAGCGAGCCTTTTCCGCCTGCTGTGCACCATTTTTCCTTGCAATACGCAAAGTATTCCAGCGAAGAAATGGCTTCATCAGGCAAAAATCTCTTGCCGCTGGCCATATTTCCGGCGTTCAGATAGACCCTAAATACGCACAGAGACCCCATAGCGAACCGGCACAAAACGACCGTTGTGGATCAGAACCCAACCATTCATATATTCCAGGCGAACATCGAGCCAGCGCCCATCCAGCCAACATGCAAAGCAGTCTCCACAGTGAAGACCACCATATAGTGTCCCCGTATCGAAAACGATATCCGGCCTATCCGGATTCCAAATTAATCGTCCAATCATCATTGTCGTCTCCTGTAGGAGGAAGGTTCATGAAGTTTTTTGAAGCGGTTCCTGGTGAGCTTTTTTCCCCTTTGGCCTCGCCCAACCGCGCGTTATACGCGGATGCACTGGATGTGCTGTACACCGCATATCGTGAAAACCTTAAAATACGCGAAGACACGCTGTATTCTATGCTCCGCAGCAGATTGGAGCAGCAGCTGGCGGATGCCACATTTGAAGGGGAAGATATTGACGAGGAGGAGCTGCGGGATATCTCCGGCCGTGCACGCTTTCTGATTCGAAAGCTCTGCGGCAAGGGCTGGTTTGAAAAGGAGCGGGGTGACGATTTTGAGGAGTATATTACCGTCCCAAGTTACAGCAGCCGGCTGCTGGAGCTGTTTCACCAGCTCCGGGATGATCGTCCTGCCCGCGGATTTTCCTATGTGTTTGGCACCTACTCTGCGCTGAAGGTCGCTGATGAGAGCGAAAGCGTTTACGATAAGATGGCCGCAATTTACAGTGCCTATGATAACACCAGTGCTCTCATAAATTTGTTGCAAAGGGTCTATCACAATGTGAAGCATTATTTTCAGATGCAGATAGATATGCAGGACGTCAACCAGGTATTGGCCTCTCACTTTAACGAGTTTGGGCAGAAAGTAGTTGAGGCATACATACGACCGTTGAAAATCAAGGACTCTGTCCCCAAGTATCGCGTTCCAATTCAATCTGTTTTGAGAAGCTGGGCTGAGGATGATGCTCTGCTGCTTGCTATGGCAAGCGCGGCTTTGCAGGATAAACGAGCAGATACAGTGGAAAATTGCCGTTCTGATTTGCTGCGAAAGATTTTCTGGATCGACGAGCGATATGACAATATGGAGCATGACTATCTTGATGAAATCGATGCGCAGGTTCGCCGCTATACGAGAGCGGCAACGCAAAAGGTGGAAAACCTGACCAATCGCGATCAAAACGTTCGGGGGAACTTGAATGTACTGCTCACGGCATTGTCTCGCAATCGACGCGCCGGTGATTTAGTGGATCGGATACAACCGGTATTTCAGCTTTACGAGCAGTCATTCCTTTCTGAAAAAAGCTTGTGGTATCGGAAGCACCCTGGGAAACGGACAAAATCAGCCGCTGTTCTCATCCAGGAGACAGCCTCCGATGCAGATGCAGCCGCGCAGGCTGCACAGCTATTGCGCTCCGAATATGGCCGTGCGGCCATTGCCGCCTATGTGCAGGGATGGCTGGGGGACGCAGATGTTTGCTATTCCAAAGATCTGGACATTCGGGATGATAAATCCTACATCATGAGTTTACTGGCTGTACTGACCAGCGGAGATCCTGCGGCAGACCATCAGATCAAAGAACTGGGCGGCTCGCTTTATGAAAATGGCTATTCCATCCCCCAGATGCAGATTCGACGGAAGGAGAAGAAAAATGGATTTTGACTTCATTCGTGGTGCGACCTCCAAGGAATTAGAACAGTTCAGAGCCGTATGCAACCAATTGCTCAGCCGTACTTATGTTGTGCGAACACTGTATCGACCGGGCAAAGGAAGGGTGAATAACCCGGATTATACGTTTTTATCTCTGCATTACGAAGCGGTGCAAGAATATCTTAGTCTGCTGGATTGGAATTTGCGCAAAGATGATTTCAATGGCTATTTCTATGTGACCAATGCGGACGAAGCAAACCGCTGTAGCCTGAACAAAAAGGAAACCGCCATTCTCCTTGCCCTGCGTATGATTTACGAGGAAAATCAGGAACGGCTCGGACTGGAGCAGGATGCCGTTTGTACCGTGCGTGATGTTTTGGAAAAGGTCGTCACGGATTACGCGATCCTTCCCGCGAAACCCAATATGGACGAAGTGAAGCGTGCGTTGACATTGCTGGAAAATCACTCGATTATTCAGCGGATGGAAGGAAAGTTCAACCAGAGCGGTTGTAGATTTGCCATATTACCGACCGTGTTGGCTGCGGTCTCCAGTGAAAAGCTGAACGATGCTGTGTCTGTGCTGCGAAAGGAGGGCGATGCTGATGAAGAAACTGAAGAAGATTCTGCTGATTAATTGGCTGTATTTCAGTAAAGAGATCATTGAGGTGGGTGATGTTAATTTTCTGACTGGAAAAAACGGCGCGGGAAAATCCACGGTAATTGATGCCCTTCAGATCGTTCTGTTGGGAGAAACAAATGCCCGCAACTTTAATCAGGCTGCCAATGAAAAGTCTCAACGCACACTGGACGGTTACTTGCGGGCGGATATGGATGAAAATAACCCGTATTCCCGCCGGGGAAAAGATTTCTCCAGCTACATTGCCTGCGAATTTCAGGACGATGTGGCGGGCAGCAGCTTTGTTACGGGTGTTGTTTTCGATTGTCGCAGTGACGGAAGTCGGCAGGAGCGTTTTTTCATTTATGTGGGAACGCTGCCCGAGAACTGCTTTGTTGAAAACGGAGAGGCGATGGAGATCCCTGCGCTGCGCCGTTTTTTGAAGCAGAATTACGCCAAGGCGGAGATCTATGACACGCAGAAGGAATATCGCAGGAATATGCTGTCGCGGTGGAATGTGCACAATGAGCAGGTTCTTCGCATGATGAAAAAGGCGGTATCCTTCCGCCCTATCGCGGATATTCAGAAATTCATTACCGAGAATATCTGCGACATACCGGAGAAGCCTGATATCGAGGCTATGCAGCAGAATATCCGGGATTATAAACGCCATGAAATGCTGGCACAGCGTCAGGTGGAGAAACTGACTGCTTTACAGGAGATTGGCAAACGCTATCGTGAAATGAATCAGGCCATCGACCGCTGGCGGGTGCAGTCTTTTTTGGTGCTTTGGTCGAAAAAAGAAATGGAACAAGCCCAAATTGATCGCTTTGAGCAGGAAAAGAGAGACAGCACCACAGAATTAGACACAATTGAGAAGAGTCTTCTGACGATCTCTGATCAAATCACGCAGAAAGAGAACCGCAGGCGTGAGCTTGAATTGGCCTGCGCGCAGAGCAGTGTGTTCCAGGAGGAAGAAAAACTCCGCAATCGGAAGCAGGCGCTGCTGGATGAGCAAAAAAGGCTGATGCGAGATCTCCAATCCTTGGCACTGGAAATAAAAAGGGAAGCCCTTCGGCTGAATAGTCTGTGCGACACGATCTTGAAACAAGATGCCGAGGAAGTTCTCCTGCCCGTGCAGAAGGCTGCCGAAAGCGTTCTGAAGGCTTATTCGCTTTTTACATCCGGCAGCTATGAGGTATTCTCTCATTCGCTGACACCTTTTGAGAGTGCCCAGCAGGCGGCGGCTGAGCTTGCTAAGGCCATCCGGGATGCGCTGCACAAAGCAGAAGATCGCCTGGCGGAGTTGAAGGAGGAGCAGGATCAAAAAAGCACCGTCCTTGCCAATCTCCGAAAGAACATCAAAGATTATCCACGCGGCCTGCTGCAATGGAAGACCCGCCTGGAATCAGAGCTGAGCCAGATAGGCAGCCCTGTGAGAATAGATATCCTTGCGGATGTTCTGGAGCTGGCGGATGAACGGTGGCGCGGAGCGGTGGAAGGATATCTCAATGCGCAGAAATTTTATCTGCTGGTTGATCCGGCGTATTATAAAAGTGCCTTATTGATCTTTGACAGGATCAAAAAAGAGTTCGGTTTTGCATCCTTCGGGTTGGTGGATATCGGTAAGCTTCGCGAACAAGAAACGATTCGTCCCCGCGACGACAGCCTTGCCGGAAAGGTGGATACAGATAACGAGCTGGCGCGCAGCTATATTGACTATCTGTTGGGACGCGTCGTATGTTGTGAGACGGCTGAACAGCTGCGCAATTTCAAAACCGCGATTACAGCAGACGGACTGCTCTACCAGGGGTACGTTGTCCGTTCCATTCAGCGCAAGCTGATGGATGACGCATTTATTGGCCGTCGTGCGATAAGCCTGCGTGTGTCCCGCTTGGAAGAGGAGTTAAAGCAGATTGACGAACAGCTGCGTTACTGGGATCCTATCCGCCAGCTTTTGACGCAGTCAAAAGAGCCGTTATTTACGCACTTTTTTGTCCAAAATACCGTGGCAGAAAAGCAAAAAGCATACCTGCGCGGCATGGAGATCACCAAGGAAGTGACGGATATCGATGATCAGCTTTCAAAACTGGATCTTCTGTGGCTGGACGAACAGCGCCGTACCATTGTTGCGCTCGGAGATGAAGTCATAGCGTTGAATAAAGAAAAAGAGCAGAAGGGAATTCAGATTGGTCAGCACAAGGAACGTATTCGCCAGCTCGAATCTGAGGTGCTGCCGGATCATTATCAGCAGCTATCTAATATGGAGGATCGCCTGCAAGATGAATTTCCTTCCAAATATCAGGAAAGCATCGGCCTTCCCAGATATCAGCAGGAGCTCGACCGCCTGAAGCGCGCAGACATCGTCCATAAGAACTTCAGCAATCGTTTGGAGCAGAGCGTAAAGGAACAGGATACGGCTCAGAGAAAACTCTTCAACGCGCGCAGGGAGTACACAGACCGGTTCAAGCCCTGCTCCTTCCGCGTGGAAGCTATGGATAATGATGAGTTTGAAGCAGAGCAAAAGCTCCTGGAGGAAAGCGAGCTGCCCAAATACCGAGAAAAGATCAAAGCTGCCCGAGAGAGCGCGATGGAACAGTTCCAAAATGATTTTTTGGCCAAATTGAAGTCCAGCATCGACCAAGTGCAAGATCAGGTGAAAAATCTAAATCGTGCGCTGCGCCAGGCTCAATTCGGAACGGACAGTTATCAGTTCCGTGTGGAGCGTAATCCGGATTATGCAGAGTATTATGACATGATTATGGATCCGGAACTGATGGAAGGCGATACAGGGTTGTTTGCGAGGCCTTTCCAGGA
>DJPG01000151.1:0-1496 GCA_002439735.1 Firmicutes bacterium UBA6418
CTTTCCTTGGTGGAAATGTGGCAGACATGGTATTTGCAGCCGGTCTCCTTGACCAGCGCAAGATCTCTTTGGATCGGCCGCCATTCGCTTTCGGAGGAGATCCCCTTGTGTCCGTGTCTTTCGGCGTAGCTGCCGTCGTGAATATAGCCGTCGTTTCGCAGGGTCAGGTCCTCGCAGTGTGCCACGATCGGCAGATCTAGCTGCCTTGCAATGCGCATCGCTTCTCTCATCAGCGCCGGGTCGTTCAGTCCCACCCCATCGTCGCTGAAGCCGATCACATATGGCGCCATAGCCGCAAGATCCGCCAGCTTTTCACCTTTTTCCCCGATGGTGATCGCTCCGTACGGCCGCACATCGATACGCGCGTCTCTTTGGATGATCTCCCTTTGGACGTTGAGATTTTCCAAGGTATCCGGCACCGGATCGAGATTCGGCATCGCAAAGATGTGTCCGTAGCCGGACGCTGCCGCCGCCGTCGTGCCGCTTGCGATGGTCTCCTTATAAAAAAATCCCGGCTCTCGCAGATGTACATGCACATCCACAAAAGATGGGATCGTCAAAAATGATTCAAATGATTCTCTGGATAAATCACGAAAGACGCCTTCGCCGCGGGCCACAGGCTCCGCCGCAAAAGCGCTTTTTTCTCTCGGTTTGCTGTTTGAAAACTGGTATCTGCTGTCTTTCATAGTCATAGTCATGCTCATTCTCCGTTATTCTCCGTGGTGTTCTTCGCTATGATGCCGAAAACACTTTACACACATCAAAAAACCTGCCGTGACGGCAGGCTATAGATCAAATTGCAGGAAACAGAAGCTTCCCTCCGAACTCCTTTTCATTACCATCTTTCCCAGATTCCGCATATTCTATATACTTTTATATGCTATGCGAAATCCGCAGAGTTCTTCCGCTTCTCTTTCTCCCTTATGTCCACCTTGCCGACATCTCTGTATCGTGCTTAAAGATTTCTTTCGTTTGAGATTCTACCATACAAATGTAACCGGTGTCAAGAAAAAATTTCGCGAACCATTCACGCGGGCCATTACGCAAAAAGGCCACAAGCAGCCGCCGGATCCTCCGCTGAAAGAGTCCGGATCAGCCCCTGATCCGCTGCTGACAAAATCGGATGCATAATGTACCGCTTTTCAGCGGTTTTTAGAAAAACTGCACGCGGCAGAAGAGTGCGAATGGACTATTTTTACAAATATAGAAAGGATTTATTGTCACCAGAGAACTTCCTGTGAACTTCTTTTGTCGAGGGTTGTCGAGCCATGTCGAAAATGCTCGATACGTGGCACTGCAAATGCGCGGCAGAAACTTCTCAGTCCGACTCTCCTTGAAAAAAATGCAAAAAAAGTATGAAAATGTACTGGGTCAAGCGAAAATCGCCACACAAGGCTGTGCAGATTTTGAAAAAATGGCGTTTAGGCAGTACATTATACATACTTTTTGCTGACCACCTACTCACGCACCCTTGCAGGGTGCGACGCTATATATAG
>DJPG01000151.1:1569-2101 GCA_002439735.1 Firmicutes bacterium UBA6418
CATCTTTTCCGGTTCGCCGCACAACCACATGATGTAAAAGAACTACGTATTTTTAAATCTGTATTTTCCTTTTCCGTAACCGCAGACAGGTTCGATCACATCTGCCTGCAGCAACCTTTGAATCAAATCCGATGCCGCGGAAGTCTTCAGATCAAGCGTTTCCATGACCGCGCTCCTTCCAAAGATACCATGCAATCCGAACATCGCAAATAGCGCCTGAATATGTACCTTGGTCTTTTCTGAAAACGCTTTCGCCTTTTCGTTGAGTATAGGGTCAATGTCCGGTTTTTCTTTCTCAATATCCGGTTTTTGCATTTCAACATCCGGTTTTTCTTCTGCAATGTCCGGTTTTTGCTTATGCAAACTTCCGTTGATATGCAAGTCCCGATTATGAAGTTCATTTTTTTTCGTGCAGCAGCAAATTTCGCAGAAATCTTTCCAGATACTCTGTCGTTTCGTGGATGTCCTTCTGCAGATCAGTATAGTTTGCACGAACGAGTGCATTTCGAAAATACCACGCATGCTCTGCGAA
>DJPG01000151.1:2214-3306 GCA_002439735.1 Firmicutes bacterium UBA6418
CGTGAAACGAACACTGCCAGATGACGGATAATTTCTTCCATCGAAAGACCTCGATAGCTGAAGCTCTTTTCTTGAGAAAGGTCATACTCGAGCGTTGCTTTTAGTTCGGAAGCACTGCCGTACAGAACCGTCGCTCCGTCGAGTACCCATTCCTTTTTCGTGATATTGTAATCTCTGATTTTTCCGGCATGCTTATAAATGTCTTGAAAGAGTCTGCGATGAATGTCGAGATAGGCACTTGGCGAAAAAGTGAACGCAGGCTCGGAAAGGATTTCGGTAATGCGCGCGGATACTTTGTCTGCTTCCTCAGTGCGATCCGAGTCCTCCATTTTTTTCCGGCTTTCTTCATAATGGCTGTCGATTAGATTCTGGGCCTCTTTTAGAGTGATCTTTCCCTCAATATTTTGAATTGCAGTGTCAATCAAATATTGAGATGGCGTTAAACCATCAACAGCCTGAAGTCCAACCGCTGTGCTCCACGCATAGCTTTTGGTGGCTTTATCAGGCTCAGCCGCTTTCAAATATTCTTTGAATGGGTCCTGCTTCATAATCGCTGCCTCACTTTTGTCCCTTTACATGTATGACTTGATACCGGTTGCGTTTAGCTTTACTCATGCATCTTTACGAGGTGCAATGGGTTCAACTTTTTACCTTTTTAGAGCCTTTTTTATTTCCACTCATGCATCGCTGCGAGATGGATCTTTTGCGAAAAGGACTTTCTTTTCAGTGCTCTTTTCTCTCACCATTATAACTTATTTCCGGCGAACCATCCATCGTTTTTTGATCATTTATGCTTCGCGGCGGCAGTATGATCCGGGATGCCGTTTCAGCGGTTCTTGGTTTATGTCATGCGCAGATGGTATGCATCTGGTTACGCTGCGCAGGCCGTGTGCATGTATTTACGCTGCGCAGGCGTATCTATGCGTTTCCGCACGATTTCCGCGCGCGCATTTGCATTGGTATCGGCTGCGTCTACCTTCTGCGCAGCAGTTTGACGGCTGCGATCACGGCGCCGTAGAGCACACCCGCGATGGCCCAGATGAACCAGCTGTACTGGGGCTGGCCGTTGCCCATGGGACCGAAGGTGTAGAA
>DJPG01000049.1:0-2137 GCA_002439735.1 Firmicutes bacterium UBA6418
AGAAAATGAAAAAACTGTTTTGCGTACTGTTGATGCTTCTGATGCTGGGCTCTCTGGCAGCCTGCGGAAGCGAAAAAGACACAGAGTCCGGCAGCCAGGCGGATGCTGCGGCGCAAACTCCCGCAGCATCGCAGGCGCAGCCGACAGAAGAACCCGAACCGGCGCAAAGTTCGGGCGGCATCGACGTTGACCTCACGCAGCTCAGCAGCACCATGGTCTATTCCGAGGTCTACAATATGATATACACGCCCGACGACTATATCGGCAAAACCGTTAAAATGCAGGGGCAGTTCGCATATTACGAGGATCCTGATACAAAAGCCCAGTACTTTGCCTGCATTATCGCGGATGCGACGGCTTGCTGTTCACAGGGGCTGGAATTTGTTCTGAGCGGCGAGCATACGTATCCGGACGATTACCCGGCGCTGGACACGGAGATCACGGTTACCGGCACCTTTGAAATGTACGAAGAAGACGGATTTCAGTACTGCAGGCTTGTGGACGCCGAGATTGTGGATTAAACCAGATCGGTATTTCCTATATAATTAAAAAAGTTTTTCTTAGTAACCCTTGGAACGATCCAATGGTTACTTTTTTGTTACTACAGCACATTATTGTGCTTACTTTACATTAGATACTTTTGGACTTATGATAAAACCATCGAAGGGAGAACACGAGGTTTTCCCGCATCACATAATGATACAAAATCATACAAAAAGGTAACAATGGAGGTACACAAAATGAAAAAAGTCGTAGAGTTTTTACAGGCAAATCCGGTACAGTATCTGGCAACCGTCGGCCGTGACGGCAAGGCAAAATGCCGTCCGTTCATGTTCGCATGCGAAAAGGACGGCAAGCTCTGGTTCTGCACCAACAACACCAAGGACGTATACAAAGACATGCAGGAAAATCCGGAAATCGAGATTTCTGTTTCCAGTCCGGAGTTTGCGTGGATCCGTCTGCACGGCAAGGCCGTCTTTGAAAACAACATGGAAGTCAAGGAAATCTGCCTGCAGAATCCAATCGTCAAAGGACAGTACGAGACTGCGGACAATCCGATCTTTGAAGTCTTTTATCTGGAAAACGCACATGGCCTGATCGCCGACTTTTCCGGCAATCCGCCATATGAATTTTAAGGATAATTTATAAAAAGAATATGAAAACGCATCCGGCAGAGGATGCGTTTTTGTCGTGGTGTAAGTGCCCGGCTATTGATTTTTACTCTTGTAATCTTCGCCCCAGACCTGCATGGCATAGAGGATCGGTTGCAGACTCTGGCCAAGTTCCGTCAGGGAGTATTCGACTCTTGGCGGTACTTCCGCGTAAACCTCTCTGTGCACAAGTCCGTTCTCTTCCATATCACGAAGTTGGGCGGTCAAGACCTTTTGGGAGACCTTTCCGATCGACTTTTTCAGCTCGCCGAACCGTTTCGTACCGGGCATCAGATCTCTTAAGATCAAAACCTTCCATTTGTCGCCGATCAGGCTCAGCGTTGTCTCGACCGGGCAGGCCGGAAGCTCTTTAGCTTTTTCGCTCATCATCAAACCTCCAATGGTTTCTTTTTGTTTCTAACGAATAAATTTTACCATACATCCTATATTGGAATCAAGCAATTGTTTCCCCGCGGTAACTATCCTACCAATTTGTGCGTACTTGCTGCGCATCGAAAAGCGAGATAAAATAGGAAGCAGAAAGGGACAGGAACATGACACAGGAAGAAAGAAGAGTATATCTCATAAAAAAATTATTAAATGAACAGCCGGAGTATGCGAAGCTCGAAGTTCCGCATAACGATGGCGAACAAAAAACATTGCTGCGGGCATTGCTCAACGTACGCATGCCGGCACCTGCAGACGCGGAATTTTTGCAGGTTCAGGATGAATATTTAGAGGAAGAACTGCGGTGCAGGGGCGTGACCGATGCGGATGCCCTCCCTGAGGTACAGCCGGGGATCGCGATCTGGCAGGGGGACATCAGTACCCTGCGGTGCGATGCCATCGTCAATGCGGCTAACAGCGGCATGACCGGATGCTATGTACCGAATCACAGATGTATCGATAACTGCATCCATACCTTTGCGGGCATGCAGCTCAGGCTTGACTGCGACAAGCTGATGAAAATACAAGGCGTGCCGGAA
>DJPG01000049.1:2226-9041 GCA_002439735.1 Firmicutes bacterium UBA6418
GTCGGGCCGATCATCAGCGGTCCGCTGACGAAGCGTGACTGCGGGCTGCTTGCAAGCTGTTACCGCTCCTGCCTGCAGCTGGCGGCAGAGTATGGGCTGCAGAGCGTGGCATTTTGCTGCATCTCGACCGGAGAGTTCCATTTTCCCAATCAGCATGCGGCTGAGATCGCAGTGGAAACCGTGCAGACATTCCTGAAAGACGAAACCAGTATAAAGAAGGTGATCTTTAATGTTTTCAAAGATATTGACAAAGAAATCTATGAACGACTCCTCGCAGACGCATGATGCGGTGCAGAGCCATAGCAGCGAGCTTGGCTTGAAACCGACAGATCCGATACAGCAGCTTGCTGACGCTTTGCAGAACGCAGATGCCGTCGTCATCGGGGCGGGTGCGGGGCTTTCGACCTCCGCGGGGTTTGTTTACAACGGCGAAAGATTTACATCGTATTTTGGCGATTTCGCTGAAAAATACGGGTTTACTGACATGTACAGCGGCGGATTTTATCCTTATCAGACCTTGGAAGAACACTGGGCATACTGGAGCCGTTATATCTGGATCAACCGCTATATGGATGCGCCGAAGCCGGTTTATGACCAGCTGCTTGCATTGATACAGGATAAAGACTACTTCGTGCTGACGACCAATGTGGATCACTGTTTCCAAAAAGCTGGCTTTGATAAGCACAGGCTGTTCTATACGCAGGGAGATTACGGTCTGTTTCAGTGCAGTGATCCGTGCCATCAGGAAACTTACGACAATGAAGAGGCTGTGCGGCAGATGGTGCAGGCGCAGGGATATGAGATTGCAGAAAATAATGTGCTCCGATTACCGGACGGTGTGCAGCCGAAGATGGTCGTGCCGACAGCGCTTGTGCCGCACTGTCCCCGCTGCGGGAAACCAATGGACATGAACCTGCGTGCGGATGATACCTTTGTGGAAAATGCGGGCTGGCACCGGGCCGCAGAACGTTACAGCGAATTTCTGCGCAGACATCAGTATGTGAACACGCTGTTTCTGGAGCTGGGGGTCGGATTCAACACCCCGGTCATTATAAAATACCCGTTCTGGCGCATGACGGCAAAGAACTCGAACGCCATCTACGCCTGCATCAATCAGGGTCAGGTGGTGTGTCCGGGAGAAATCAAAAAGCAAGCGATCTGTATTGACGGGGACATTGAAGAAGTTCTTACACAACTCTAAAGAAGTGGTGTGCGTTCTAAAATGTCACGAAAAATATGTAATATTCGTGACACCTGGCGCTTTTGATGGCACCGTTGCTCCTTATTATTCTCATTATTCTAACCAGAACGATTGACAACGGCGATTAGAATGGTTAGATATGGGTAGAATAGAGCTAAGAAGTGAGCAGAATGAGATTCCTGGAAACGGAAACAGTCGAGTTAAAGTCCATCGTGATGGATGATATCAAAAAGGAGATCATTGCTTTTGCAAACTGTGACGGCGGCACGGTCTATGTGGGCGTTGCGGACGATGGTACAGTGCTGGGCGTTAAGAATGCGGATGAATGCGCCTTGCAGATCTCCAATATGGTGCGGGATTCCATAAAGCCGGATGTCGCCATGTTCATTCACTATGAAACTCTGGACTGTGCAGGAAAAACGGTCGTGGCTGTCAATGTCCAGCGCGGCACGAACCGTCCTTATTATCTGGCAAAGAAAGGACTGCGGCCAGAGGGCGTCTATGTGCGGCAGGGCTATTCTTCTGTCCCGGCAACGGATACAGCCATTCGGCAGATGATCAAGGAAACCGACGGGGACAGCTTTGAAAATATGCGATCCATCAATGAGGTCTACGACTATATTGATTTCCACAATCAGACATATGTGTCTTTCCAAGTGTAATAGTAAAAAACAGAAATCCACCCCAAAACATTGACAAGCGTACTTGACAATGCTATAATCCATAGTGTCAATAAAACTTGGCAAGCAAAGGCTTGTCCAAGACGCAAAAGGAGAAGAAGCATGGATAAAAAGAAAATTTTAGAATTATGTCAAAAAGAAAATCCGCTCCACGATGAAGGGGAGGAATATGAACAAAATAATGGACGAAAATGGGGAATTGCCGGATTTTTAATTCTTTATGCGGGGATTGTATTTTATAATCTGGCACTTGGAATCAGCAGTATCTTGCCGACTGTATTTCTGCTGGGGTATCTCACCTGTGAAGCCTTTGGACAGTATGCAGCAAGGAGAAAAAAGATTATGCTGTTCACCGGGACACTTGGGGCAATCGGCACAGTGTCAGCTTTAGCGCTCTATGTTACGGAAACACTCCAATCCTGAAAATATATGAAATACGATTGCGAGGGTAAGCTTTTGGACGAACGACTGATACTAAAAAATCACTTAAAGGATGTACGAATACAAAATGGCTTGTCGCAGGAAGCGCTGGCAAAGTTAGTAGGGGTGTCCCGGCAAACAATCAGTTCCATTGAAACCGGACAATTCAATCCGACAGCAAAGCTGGCATTGATTCTCTGCATAGCACTGGATAAAAAATTCGAGGAATTGTTTTACTTCTAGCCCTTTGCATCATGGACAGGAAATTGAAATTACTAAGGTGGAAATATCGGATCTAATGCCGTATGAAGTCATTGTTACCGGAGGAGGCACAGTGAATTTATGAATCAAACCATATTAGAAAATGCAGTGCAGCTCAGACATGAGCTGCATCAACATCCGGAATTGTCAGGGCATGAAACGGAAACAAAACAGAGGTTAATTTCGTTTTTACAAAAAAACGCATCGCTTGAAATCGTGGATCGCGGACTTTGGTTCTACGCGAAATACAGCACAGCGGAACCAACGCAAAAGCCCATTGCGTTTCGCGCGGATTTTGACGCGATCAAGGTCTTTGAAGACGATGCATTGCCCTATGCGTCCGTGAACGCCGGAGTCGCGCACAAATGCGGTCACGACGGTCATGCAAGCGCACTGGCTGCCTTTGCGGCGGACGTCAGCCTGCGGGGTCTGAAACGAGACGCTTACTTTATCTTTCAGCACGGAGAAGAAACCGGCATCGGCGGCAAAGCGGCAAGCATGCTCTTAGAGGAAACTGCGATCGATGAAATTTACGCAATCCATAATTACCCGGGTAAACCGGTTGGCTCTGTGAATACGCGGGAAAAGACGATCTGCTTTGGCTCGGTCGGTGTTCGCATGGACTTTACGGGTGTTGCGACGCATGCCAGCACGCCGGAGCTTGGAAAGAATCCGGCAAAAATAATCAGCGAACTTGTTTTGGAGCTGGAGCCATTGACAGCAAAGCATGCGCGGGATGGTCTCGTTCTTGCGACGGTGGTGCAAATCGATGTGGGAGAGGAAGCTTTTGGTGTCTCTGCCGGAAGCGGAAAGCTTCTGCTTACTGTGCGAGGAGAGCGGCAGAAGGAATACCGGGGTCTGCTGGACGACCTTTGCGAACAGGCACGCCAAAAAGCGGAGGTTTATGGATTTAAACTGGAAATTTCGTATCATGACTACTTTCCGGAGACCTATAATCACGCGATATGTGTGAACAAAATAAAGAAGGTATGCAAAGAAAAGGGATTTCCGTATGCGGAAATGAAAGAAGCACTGCGTACGAGTGAAGACTTCGGCTATTTTACGCAAAAAGTTCCGGGCGCTATGATCTGGCTCGGCAGCGGCGAAAATACCGCACCTTTGCATAATCCGAGGTTCGACTATCCGGATGAATTGATTTCAAAAAGTGAGGAAATTTTTTGGGCCTTGGCAGAGGCATGAAGAAAGAAGCAGAGCGTTAGGCTTTTCAGCAAGCAGAAATCCACCCAAAGGCGTTGACAAGCGTACTTGACAATACTATAATCCATAGTGTCAATAAAATTTGGCGAGTAAAGGCTTGCCAAGAACGCGAAGGGGGAGGAATCATATTATGAAGGGTATTATTCTCTATAAATCCAAATATGGCGCAACGAAAAAGTATGCTGACTGGATAGCGGAAGAAACAGGATTTAAGAGCAGCGAAATTACGAAGGTGAAAGTATCGGATCTAATGCCGTATGATGTCATTGTTATCGGCGGTGGAATCTACGCGTCCGGGATTGCAGGATTGGATTTTCTGAAAAAACATATTGCTGCATTAGCCGGTAAGAAAGTAATTGTTTTTTGCGATGGTGCTTCTCCTTACGAGGAGAATGCCTTTCATGCAATCAGAAAACATAATATGAAAGATAAATTGGAGAATATTCCTTTCTTTTATTGCAGAGGCGGTTGGGATATGAATTCCATGACATTCGTGGACCGGAATCTTTGTAAGCTGCTGAGAAAAGCAGTTGCAAAAAAAGATCCTTCAGAGTATGAGGTATGGGAAGCTGCACTGATGGCCGCAGGCGAAGATAAGTGTGACTGGACCGACAAGAAATACATTAAGCCAATCATTGAAGAAATATACAAAGATAGATAAGCACCTCCCAAACTTTATGTTTCTTTTTCACGAAAGAGATTTCATAACGAAGTGAGTACGCTGTCCGCTTTCATGCTTTTTGCCATGATCATAATCGCGATCATCGGCTTGCGCAGCGAAAAACATAAGCCTTTGCGGACTTGTAAACTTGAAGGGATGTTTTTTGGAAAATATTGAAGAACGACGCATCAGGCAGAATATCGGCACTGTATCATTCGATTCCGGCCCAGCTTTCAAAAGATCCGCGCAAATACCGGATCACAACAGCAATCGGGAAGAGAACTCTTTTATCATACTTGGGAAAAGCCGGGAAGCATGAATCAATAAAAGAATTTTACAGGAAGTTCTCACAAAATGTGCAGAATATCTATTTACTGTCACAGAAAGATGTCGGAAAAGAAGAGAATTTGTTTCTGAAGCCGTTTTATCTGATGCCGTTTTTGATAAAATAAATCTGTTTATTGCAGACGGCTGGCTTTGGAATACGATCAACGGGGAAGGCAAGAGCTATGGGCTTGCTCTTGTCAACCCATACGTGCCGATGCAGCAAATGTTTGACTGACATGGAAGCATGCATGAAAAAATCAAATCCAGCCGAAGGCTCGCATCAGATACAGCCAGAAGGTAATGGAGCATGCGGACAGAACGGTGGACAGCAGCACAACGTTCGAAGTGAGTACGCTGTCCGCTTTCATGCTTTTTGCCATGATGAAGCAGGAAACGGTGGTCGGAGAGCCTGCCATGATCATAATTGCGATCATCTGACTATCGCGAAAACCGAACATGGCCGCAAGCGGAAGAAAAATCGCAGGGAGAAGAAACAATTTCACAAAGGAAGCCGCTGCGGCGCTTTTTAAGCGCTTTAACGCCTCGCTTCCGGAGAAGGAGGCGCCAATCACAAGAAGCGCGATCGGTGTTGCGGTTCCGCCAATTGAGTTCAGCGCGCTATCCAGCATGGTCGGTATCTTGATTTGGAGCAGCGCAAACGGAACCCCTGCCAGGATTCCGAGAATCAGAGGGTTCTTTGCCACATTGACGCAGGCTTTTTTTACGGCGCCCATACCGTGCGCGGTCGGAAGCAAATGCCCGTTTTCGTCCACCTGTGGTGAGAAGCTGAGAATCAGCACCGAGTAAATGTTAAAAAACGGAACCGCGGACATGATCATCAGCGGTACCATACCGGCATTTCCGTAAATATTCGTTGCGAACGCAATGCCCAAAACCGCCGCGCTGGAACGGGCAGCGGCTTGCGCAAACGCTCCGACCTGCCCTTTATCTTTCATGAAAATCCATGCGGCTGCCCAGATCGTAAAAAACATCACTGTCGTGCTGAAAAAGCAGAACAGGCAGAAGGTCAGATTGAAGTCGCTGTAAAAATCCATTTCCGCGATGGAACGGAACAGACTCACCGGCAACGCGCAGCGAAAAACATAAGCATTTGCGGTCTTGTTAAACGGTTCATTTAAAAAATGAATCTTCTGCAGGAAAAAGCCGAGCAG
This sequence comes from Firmicutes bacterium UBA6418, assembly GCA_002439735.1. Taxonomy (GTDB): domain Bacteria; phylum Bacillota; class Clostridia; order Peptostreptococcales; family Anaerovoracaceae; genus CAG-238. The sequence goes on from DJPG01000049.1 coordinate 8,167, forward strand.
AATGACTAAAAATACGGGAACGGTTGCGTTTAGCGAAAAGATAAAATTTTCCATAGAACAGATGCCTCTTTAGTATGTTTTTGTTATGGGTGAATACACATATTCTATCACATTGTGCGCATATGCGCTATTTTTTTTACTCAAGAAATAGAGGATTCGGCTTATTTTATGAAAAAAGCACAGCGTAAAGTTATGTTGCAGACTTTTTTATCCTGTTTTTAGCCGAGGCCGGCGCTAACATGAAGAAGATGCAGCTTGTGCAGATTGATTTCGGCCCCGAAAAAATATAAAAAACTCTCTTGAACAGCCCCGAAAAAATGTGATAAGATATATTTCATAATTTTATGAAGAGGGGTAAAACATGCATTTCGAACATATCACAAGCAAACATCATCCCATGTACGAAAAAGCGAGGGAGCTATATCATATAAGCTTTCCGTGGCATGAACAGCGGGAAAGCGCGTCGCAGAATGCCATTTTGGGAAACGAGGCATATCATTTTGACCTGGTTTACGATGGAGAGACCTTCGTCGGAGAAGTTCTTTACTGGGAAATTGCGGATTTTCTATATATCGAGCATTTCTGCATTCTGCCGAAAATGCGCAGTCGCCGGTATGGGCAGAAAGTTTTAAGCATGCTGCAGGGAAAGCCGTTGATTCTGGAAATCGACCCGCCGCAGGACGAAATTTCCATGCGCCGAAAAGGTTTTTATCAGCGGTGCGGCTTTACAGCGAATCCTTTTTCTCATGTGCATCCGCCTTATCACAAAGACGCTGAAGGGCATGAACTGGTAGTCATGAGCAGCCCAAGGCAGTTGACGCAAGGCGAGTATGACACATTCCGCCGAGGACTGGAAGCTATGGTGATGAAGGATG
>DJPG01000119.1 GCA_002439735.1 Firmicutes bacterium UBA6418
TCCAAACAGGCATTCAGCGAAAGTAGCTTTACGCTGAGCTACCCTGGCAAGACGGTAACGATTACCAACACCTACACCAAGGATACGGAAGAACCTGCGGTGGATCCGGACAAGCCGGATCAGCCGGACAAGCCGACCAAGCCGGAAAAGCCGAACAAGCATGACAATCCGAACCATGTGCCGAAGACCGGCGACGATCTGCCGCTCTCTCTGGCAATCTACGGAATCCTCGCGGCGGGTGCGCTGCTGGGAATTCGCAAGGCGACAAAGCGTGCGACAAAATAGACAGATTCCGACTTTGAACGAATGGAGCGTGAGCAATCACGCTCCATTCTTGATTCTCCGGGGGCTATGGGGGACAAAAAATCAAAAATCGAAAAGAACCGCATTGCTGCGGCTCTTTCCGAGAAAGTGTGTGTGTATTCAATAAAAGAAGGAAAGTTTGCTAATTGATTTACCATCAATCCCTTTTGACATTCTCATCTTAACATCCGAATGTGAAGAACGGGTGATGGTCGTAAGAACTTTCTGTTCAAATTTTGTAACTCTATTCTACCACGCATAAGTCGAAAAGTCAATAAAACTCCACACAATTTTATCGCCTTCTTCAATGGTAATTTCTCCCGCACTGACATCCGGAAGCTCTCCGTTTACCGTAAAGATCCAGCCGGTCGTATCGGAATAGTCGCCCTGCGCGAATCCGTTGATCTCCGTGACATAGCTGCCGTTCTTTTCGATGGTGATGGTCATGTCATGGGACATACAATAAAGCTCCGTCGCTTCCAGCACCGTCGAGCCTTCCTCCGCAATGAACGGATCATCCTCGATCGTGGTGAAACCTTCGATATCCGGATTTTCGGTCTCATTGGTCAGCGAAAACGTCAAATTGGTCGGATTGACGACCGGATCCTGAGAATCCGCGTTTTCCTGCGGTGAGCAGGCCGCAAGCGTAAACAACATCATCAGCGTAAAAAATATCGTAAAAAATCGTTTCATAATTTGCCTCCCCAAAGATTATGATTAAAGCTGCTGCGCGGACATGATCCGATACAGATCCATGTCTGCCTCTGCCTGTGCGTCATAAACAATGCTACCACCCAAAACCGTCATGCAGGCGTGTTGCTTCGCGAAGCTCTGCAACGTGCCATCCAGTGGGTTTTCCTCGAAAATCGCAAAGTCGGCAAGATAACCGCCCTTGATCTTCCCGAGCCTTTCGCCCATGCCTAAAATCTCCGCGGCGCCGACGGTCAGCTGTTCGATTGCCTCCCGCACGGAGGAGGCATCCGGATCGATGCCGGATTTGGCAAGTGGATCGGTTCCATAGGTTCGGATGACCGTGTCACGGTACAAAAGATCCTGCAGCTCCGCCTCATCCAAAACGGCATCCGAAGCGAGAACGACCACATTCTTGTATCCCTTGCCGCGCAAACCTTCCGCCGCGCGATAAGCCATATGCAGATCTTCCGCGGACACAGCCTCGATAAAGATACCAAAGCCTCTGTCGGAGACCTCTTCGGTGATGGCATTCAGCGCCTCCTGCGTAAATGGGATCGGATTCTGCGCGTTTTCCAGATACAGATAGAGCATTTCCGCGTTGATCATATCACCGATTTCCAGACAGTTTGTCCGGCGGCTCATCAGTTTATGTAGGATCACGCGCGGCTGCAGCGGACGGTTGACCAGATAGGAGCCAAAAAAGCGCTGGCGCATTTCGCCCTCGTTGTATAAGCCGAGGATGGAATCCTCGTACAGCGTTTCAAAGTAGTCCGGCGCGGCCAGATCCAGTACAGATGTGAAGCCCTTGTCCGCGAGCGCTTCAATCTCAAATTTGACGAGGTCTTCGATCTCGTCGAAGTCGAACGGGATCAGAAGATTCAGCACATAAGCGACCGTGACGGTTTCGACGACTTCGTCCTCAGCGGTCTGGGCGATGATCGCGTCCGCGGACAGATTGGTCCAGCACTGCACACCGTTCTGGCATAAGAGGAGCACCGGCTTGTCTTCGCAGGCCTGGCTCAGAAGCTTGGACGAATCCGGAAAATTCAAAGGCGCAGGATCTTCGGCATCGTCTTCGGCAGCGGTGTCCTCGGCGTCTGTGCCTGATTCTTGCGGCTTCAGATCATCACGGTAGCCGTAGCCAAAGAGGATCTCCTGCTCTTCATGCTCCTCTGCCCACGCGGAAACCGCGGACAGCACATCGTCGGTCGAACGGCAATCCGTGAGGTCAAGATACTGGTCTTGAAACACCTTGAGCACCGGACTTCGGTGGGCGTCAATCAAGCCCGGGAACATAAATTTTCCTTCGAGATCCACAAGCTGTGTCGCTTTGCCCGTGATGGCCTCCATCTCCGAATAATTGCCGACCCCGAGGATCGTGTCTCCCTTTACGGCGACTGCGTCTGCCCACGGAAGATCCGGATCCTGCGTAAAAATGTGACCGTTGTAAAAAATGATGTCTGCTGATTCTGTTTTTTTGAAAAAGCCAAAAGCCATAGCTTACCTCCGCCAAATGTTCTTAAAATTATTGTACCATATTTTTTATACATATGATATACTTAATTGTACATTTTCATGCGGGCGGGTCAAAAGATTCGTCTGGGAAACAAAACCTGTGCCGAAAAGGTTAATCTTCGCAAGGAACGGATCCGGCAGGAGAATGCAAAGGAGAAAAAAATGATGAGAAGAATCGGTACGGTGTCTCGCGGTCTGCGCGCACCGATCATCAAAGAGGGCGAGGACCTCAGAAAAATCGTAGTCGATACCTTTATGGACTGCGTAGAGAACGGCGAATTTGAAATCGGAAACAAGGACGTTCTGGCGATCACGGAGTCCATTCTGGCGCGCGCGCAGAAAAATTACGCGACGACAGAGCAGCTCGCGCGGGACGTTCGGGCAAAGCTCGGTGGCGAGACGATCGGCGTAGTTTTTCCGATCCTTAGCCGAAACCGTTTCGCGATCTGTTTGCGCGGTATCGCGAAGGGCGCGAGGAAGGTCGTGCTGATGCTCAGCTATCCGAGCGATGAAGTGGGCAACCACCTGCTGGATCTTGATCTGCTGGACGAAAAGGGAATCGACCCTTACAAGGATGTTCTGACGCAGGCGGAATTTGAAGAGCTTTTCGGCAAGTCCAGGCATACGTTTACCGATGTGGACTATGTCAATTACTATAAGGGTTTGATCGAAGAGGAAGGCGCGGAGACGGAGATCCTCTTCGCCAACAACCCGCGTAAGATCGTGGACTATACGGACAAGGTAATCTGCGCGGACATTCATACCAGAGCGCGCACGAAACGCCTGATCCGGGAGGCGGGCGGCAAGGTGGTTCTGTGCCTGGATGAGCTGCTGACCGCGCCGGTGGACGGCTCCGGCTACAATCCGGACTATGGCATCTTGGGTTCCAACAAGGCGACTGAGGGGACGATCAAGCTGTTCCCGATTCACTGTCAGGAATTCGTGGACGGTGTGCAGGCTGACATCAAAGCGCGCACCGGAAGGACGGTCGAAGTCATGGTTTACGGCGACGGCGCGTTCAAGGATCCGGTCGGCAAGATCTGGGAGCTTGCGGATCCGGTGGTATCGCCGGGCTTCACGGCAGGGCTTGTGGGGCAGCCGAACGAGCTGAAGCTCAAGTATCTGGCTGACAATGATTTTGGCGATCTCCGAGGGGACGAGTTGAAGGCTGCGATCGAACAGGCAATCCGCGAAAAGGACGACAATCTGGTAGGGCAGATGGCTACCGAGGGCACGACGCCGCGACGCCTGACCGACCTGCTCGGCTCTCTGTGCGACCTGACCTCCGGTTCCGGCGATAAGGGAACCCCGTTCGTTTACATTCAGGGTTACTTCGACAACTATACAGACTAAGAATGATAGCGTCTGTTAAAATTATAGCAAGAATCGGAATTTGTGATGAAAAACGCGCCGGAATACCGCGCACGTTTCGCAGAAGAAGCGGTTGAGGAATAGAAGGGGGATCTCACATTGGATTTTGGACTGCATGGCATACCGGCCTTTTTACTGGGCGTTTCGACACAGCTGCTTTTAGCCTATGCCTTGTTTCATCGGTGGTTCCGCTTTTCGGTGAAAACGACGCTTGCTGCGGTCGCGATCCTGAAAATCATGGAGCTGTGCGCCAACGAACTCGTGACGAATGATGGGCGATGGATATTGGCTGTTCTTGCAGCACTTGAGATTCCCCTGATGATCCCGCTGACCCAAAAGGGCTGGCGTAGATCCATGCTGATTCTATATATGGTTTATGCATTTTTGTATAACGCGCTCGCAGGGGTCATCATCTCTGCCATGACCACTGCCTACGGCATCTTCGCAGGCAAAAGCAATCAGACGTGGTTTGTCGGGGCAACGATGACGGAGTCGGATTTCATACTGAAGTGGACAGGCGCACTGCTCAGTTATGCGGCAGCAATTTTGATTTGCCGCAAATGTATACAGCTGCTTGCATATCTGCGTGAACGGGAAAAATGGTTTTTTTCGCTGGGATTTCTGATCACGGACACCGTATGTATGCTGCTTACTCGCCTTTTTGCAACGAACTCTGCGGCCATGCTGGGTGGATTTTTGGTTGCCATATACACCATCGACATCATCTGGCTGGCAGCTTTCAGTACGCTGACGCTGGTGCTGCCGCTCATTCGGCTGCGGTGCGAAAACAGACGGCTGCAGGCTCAGATGGAAGAGCAGTATCAATATTATCGAAAGGTTCTAAAAACACAGCAGCAGCTGCGTGAAATCCGCCACGACTTAAAAAATCGTCTTGTAGCGGAAACCGTGGCGAGGGAAAGGCAAGAGTTATGACGGATGCACAAGTCAGAACAATCGTTATTGTAATCGGAGCGATTTTATTTACCGTCGTCGTGTTTGTCTTTTGGAAAACACAAAAAGCCGGGAAGAAAAATCGTGATCTGCATGAACATAAACAGCTTCAGGAAGAACAGCGGCAGGCTTTACAGAAGTATGAGCAAAGCATTCGCAGCCTGCTTGAAGAAATCGCAAGGGAGTCGTGCGATACCGAAACGGCACTGGCTATTTCCGAGCAATGCAGGCAATATATCGGCGGAACGCTTACCGGGCAACCGATTGTAGACGCGCTGCTGGCGTACAAGCGCAAGGAATGCGACGATCGCGGCATACAACTGGAAGTAGAGGCGACGTCTTTTCCCTCGGAGGGATTTTCGGGCGAGGAGTTTGTGGGGATTCTCGGAAATCTGCTGGATAACGCGATCGAAGCGGCCGAAACCACTCCTAAGCCGTGGGTACGCCTAAAAAGCTTCGCCGCACCGGGGCAATGGGTTTTAGAGGTGACGAACGCGAAGCAGGTCGAGGCGATGCCCCTGGAAAAGAATATGAAAACAACCAAAGAGGACAAGGAACATCATGGCTTGGGAACGAAAATTGTCAAGCGAATCGTCAAAAAACATAAAGGTGCGGTGGATTATCAGGATTATGGGGAGTCCTTTGCGGTGAGAACCGTAATCCCGCTTTCGGAGAAATGCAGATGATAAATATCGTAATTTGCGATGATCGTGAAGAGATCCTGCACGATTTAGAAGAAAAAATCAAGGCTGCTGATGTGCGGGGGGGGGTACACCGGATTTTACTGTATCATAACGGAAAGCGTATGCTTGAGGCATTAGAGGATCATCGCTTCGCTGAGGGTATTTTTATCCTGGATATTGAGCTTGGGTGTGAGAACGGAATTACGCTTGCAAATAAAATTCTGGAACGGCTTCCGGACGCGCAGATTATTTTTATGTCCGGCTATGACGATTACTATGAGGCTGTGTATGATGTCAGCCACATCTATTTTTTGCAAAAGCCGGTGCGCGAGGAGAGCTTGACGAAGGCACTTGCGATCGCTTGCGAACATCTGCGCGAGGCGAAGCAAAACTGCTTTTATATGGCGAATAAAAGCGGACGATTTGTAGTGCCATACAGCAAAATTTTCACGTTCGAGAAGCAAAACCGCAAAATTATTCTGAGGGGCAAAGCAGGAACGGAGATTTGCAGCTTTTATGGGAAGTTTCAAGAAATTCTGCCTCAGCTGCCGCCGCATTTTTGCCGCTGCCATAACGGCATCATTGTCAACCTGGAAAGAGTCGCTGAAGTTTCCCCGACCGGCTTTGTCATGCAGGACGGCCGGTATGCGGCGATCAGCAGAAGCTATCGGAACCGCGCACTGTGCGCGTTTGCTTCGTACACATGCCAAACGATCGAATAAAAAGATAACCGGCATGTCCTACATACGAAAAGATACAAAAAAGAGGGCTGCGCCCGGACGTTTTTTTCGTTCGTGCGACAGCCCTTGTTGCTTTTTATGATGTTTATGATTTTTTTTATTTTGTCCACTTTCGGTTTGCGTATCCGCACTGCTTCAGTCCGCTCTTTGCGACGAGCTTCCCGTCTTTATCATAGACCAGGACTCTGACCTTGTAGTAGTACATGGTACCTTTCTTACCGACGGTGTTCAGATAGGTCGGTACGCTCTTGGTGACAGTAGCCTTATAACCTTTTGCCTTCTTCGTGCTCCGATAGAATTTGTATTTTACGGTATAGCCGTTCTTTTTGAGTTCGGAGAGGTCGGCCTTGAGCGTAATTTTGATCTTACCGCTCTTGAGTTTGGTGGATCTTGCTTTCAAAGTAAGTTCTTTTACCGCCTTCTGTACATCGAAAGTCGAAGTGCCGACGGAAGCCTTCATTGTTTCTGCTTCAGTCTTAAGCTCTGCCATCGTCTTTCCTGTCTGAGCTTTCATTTCCTTATCCACAGCCGCTTTTTCCGCTGTGGAAAGCTTGTCGTACTTTTCAGCAGCATCCAAAATCTTCGTGTAGTTAGCTGCATCCGCTGCTTTAACAACTGCATCGTTTATGGTAAGGTTTTTCTTGATAAAGTCCTTTGCGGTTTTTTCAGGAGTGTTCACCGGAGTTACATATCCGCCACCGTCAGAACCTGTAGACTCCGTGGAGTCGTAAATGCGAAGTTCTGCTTCATCCCACAGGGTTTTTTGAGGCGAAGAAGAGCCATCGTCTGTCGTCTGGATACAATAGATTCGGAAATTTTGCCTATCGTGTGTCGGATTTCGATAATCCTTCGTGACGGTAATCGTCCACATAGCATATTCAGATTTATTCGTGGTGGGATGGGGAATACCCCGCCGCTTGCGGCGTAGTGCTCCCGTGATGTATAATACATCACGGGAGGTGGCTAAAGCGTATGACAGAAAGTAAATATATCCACAATTCGCATAATGTTTCGAATCTTGTTTACCACTTTGTTTGTCCAACGAAGTATCGTCGCATTGTCATTACAGAAAGTGTTGACGAGAGTATGAAGCAAACATGCGAGGGGATTGAATTAAGGTATGACTGGATAGTATTTCTTGAAGTCGGTACGGATCAGGATCACGTCCATTTTCTCATTCAGTCTTTACCAAATTATAGCCCTTCTAAGATAATCACAACAGTCAAAAGTATAATAGCAAAGCGCATGTTTGCTGAACACCCGGAAGTTAAGAAACAGCTTTGGGGTGGACAGTTCTGGAGCGACGGATACTTCGTGGCGACGGTTGGAAATGGAAGAAGTGAAGCTGCAGTAAGCAATTATGTTCGCAATCAGGGTAAACAAGATGAGTACGAACAGTTAATTTTTAAGCTTTAGCCACTTGGGGTGAATACCCCGCTACGCCGCAGGCGGAGGCGACTGTCCAGTGGACAGTCGAGGGCTCTGCCCCGGGGTAGTTTATT
>DJPG01000054.1:0-2333 GCA_002439735.1 Firmicutes bacterium UBA6418
GCTCTTTCGACTAAGCCCTGCATAACAGGAATGGATAAATCCAAGGATGTAATGGTTTTAAATTGTCCGCCGATGGTTCCGATCGGAGTTCTGGCAGCGGCTACGATAACTACGTTTCTCATTTTGATTCCTTTCTCTGCTCTCTACATATGTGTGCTTTTTTATGAGTGATTTTTCTTGCCTATATCCTATTGCAACTTACGTGCCAAAATCCAAAGCAAAAGAAAAATAAAAAGAAACGTTGAATTTTCAACGTTTCTTTTTTGTTCTTAAAAAAGAATCATTTTGCTCATGCAATTTTGCATTTTAATTTGTTTTGGATTTCGAAAAGATTGCATTTTTGCATTCTACTTCTGCTCTGTACGATAAAAGGTATCGTATAAATCCGCCAGGCCATTCATAATGGTAGACGCTTTCTGTGCGTCGCCGATGATATGATACGGAATTTTCTTTTCCTGCATCCACGCTTCCAACTCCGGATCACGCCGTGGCCTTGATCCGACCGCAAAGATAAGGGTTTCTGCCGGTAGCAGTGTTTCCGCCTGATTTTTTTCGATCCATACGCCGGCTTCGGTGCAGCGCAGCAATTTCGCGGAAGTGAGAACCGAGACATGCAGATCCTTTAAGGCCTTCATCATGATCCATTTGATCCCGCCGAGATCTTTACCTGCCTTTTCGGCCATTTCTACGACCGTAATGCTTTTATCCGCATCCGAGCGGCAGTTGGACGCGAGATATTCCGCGGTTTCCAGGCCGACAGAGCCGCCGCCCGCGACGATGGTATTTTTGCCCAGCTCGATATCAGCGTTCTGCAGGACTTCGTCTGCCGTATAAACCTTCATTTTTTCGATTCCGGGCAGGTTCAAACGAACCGGTTCTGCGCCAAAGGCCAGATAAACTTCATCCGCATGCCGATCAAGAATAAGCTCTTTGCCGACAGACGTGTTTGTTTCAATCTCCGCGCCAAGTTCCCGCAGTTCTGCTTCCGAAGCTTTCGCGAATTGTTTCAGTCCGCCTTTAAGCGGAGGCTTACATGCCAAATTGAGCCTTCCGCCGGTTTCCGAATCTTTCGTTACCACAGTCACCCGGTTTCCGCTTCTTGCCGCGTAAACTGCCGCCATCAGACCGACCGGTCCCGCTCCGGCAACCAGAACGTTCCGATCCGTAAATGCCGGCTTTTTCGGCAGATACTCTCTTCCGACCTCCGGATTAAAAGCGCATTGAACCTCTTTTCCTTTCAAAACACGTTCGATACAGCCCTTATTGCAGGCCTGGCATGGATAGTACGGCTTGCCGCTTCGCATCTTGTTAATAAACTGTGGATCCGTCAAAAACGGCCTTGCCGCGCCGACAAAGTCCGCGTCGCCTGTCTCAAGGATCTGTTCTGCTGCCTCTTCCGTATGGATCCGGTTGCAGGCGATGACCGGCAGGCCGGTTTTATTGCGGATCTGGCGTGCCAGATAGGAAAAAGCGCCCGGCTTTACATGAAACGTCATCTGCGGCACCGGTGCTTCATGCCAGCCTCCGGTCACAGTCACGCCGTCGATCGTTCCAGCCGGCAGCTGCTTGATAAAATCGACCATATCCTGCAAGTCATAGCCGCCGAGCATGTCCCCGCCGGAGATCTTGATCAGAACCGGATACGAGGCTCCGACTTCCCGGCGGATCGCGGTCAAGACAGCAGTCGGAAATTTCATGCGCGCGGCGGCGCTGCCGCCCCACTGGTCGATCCGTTGATTGACGAGCGGTGACAGGAACTGACTTAAGAGATATCCCACGCTGACACTGATCTCCACAGCATCCGCTCCGCAGTCCTTGCAGCGCTTTGCCGCGTTAGCAAAATCTGTGATCGTCCTTTTAATGTCTTCTTCGTCCATCACACGCGGCATGGTTCGATAAATTGGTGACGGTACAGCAGATGGCGCGACCGGCGTGATCGGCTGCTCCTCTGTTATTCGCTTATTTCTGCCCGCATGGAAAAGCTGAACGATCACTTTCGTGTCGGCAGCATGGATGATCTCGCAGACCTTTTGCAAACCCTCCTCGACAACCGGACGATCCAAGCGATGCATGCGCTCCTGCTCGCCTTCTTCATTGACCGCTCCCACCAAGGTGATGGCAGCCATACCGCCGTCAGCTCGTTTGCGGTAAAAAGCGTAATCTCTTTCGCTGAAGCTGCCGTCTTTTTCGGCATATCCGGTATGCATGGCAAGCATGATCCAGCGATTTTTCAGCTCCACGCTCCCGATCCTTGCCGGCGTATACAGCATCTTCTTTTGCAGTCTCTCTTCCATTTTTCTTCTCCTTCTCCATTTGGATATTGAAATCGTCGT
>DJPG01000054.1:2358-5272 GCA_002439735.1 Firmicutes bacterium UBA6418
GTCGTTGCACTCCTTAAATAAGCAATTTTCGTGCCATGTAATCTAAGAAAAAATACGCCCATCGAAAAACAGACTCATGCCGTCAGGATGAGTCTGTTCGCGTTTCGAGCTCTACTCCGAAGGATTATTCAATTTGGTATTTTCGCAGCTTTCTGGAAATCGTCGATTGATTGACATCCAGCATTTCTCCGATTTTTTCCGTTGTTTTCCAGCGCTCCTTCGCGCGTTCCAAAAATCTTTTTTCGAAATCCTCCACGGCTTCTTTTAAGGTTGGCTGATCATCGAAGATTTCGGCCTTTTCGATCCCCCACGGCAGGTCATTGCTGTGCAGATATTCGTTCGGACTGACAACCACCATATTCTCGATCACGTTTTTCAGTTCGCGGATATTGCCCGGCCACTGATAATCCTCGAGTTCCTGCACCAGATCGTAAGTCAGTTTTTTATTTTGGCCGTATAATTTATTGAAGGAGTTGGTGAATTTGGTGGCCAACGGAAGGATCTCGTCCACGCGTTCCCGCAGCGGCGGGACTTTCAACGATACGACATTCAAACGATAAAACAGATCATCGCGGAAGCGCCCGTCGCGCACTTCCTTTTCGAGTTCCCGGTTCGTGGCTGCCACGACCCGAATGTTCACGTCTTTTTCGCACGACGATCCGACCCGCATGATCTTCCGGCTCTCCAGTGCCCGCAAAAGCTTTACCTGCAGGGAAAGATCCATTTCCCCAATCTCGTCCAAGAACAGAACACCGCCCTCCGCTTCTTCGAATAAGCCTTTCTTTCCACCTTTGAGCGCACCGGTAAAGGTTCCTTCCTCATAGCCGAAAAGCTCGGATTCCAAAAGGTTGGCCGGGATCGCGCCGCAGTTGATGACCACGAACGGTTTATCTTTGCGGATCGGGTCGCATTGATGGATATATCTGGCGACCAATTCCTTTCCAGTTCCGGATTCCCCGGTGATGAGTACGGTCGTATTGTATGTGCTGACACGCTTGGCAATCTCATAAATGTCTTTCATATTCTTGTTGACCACGACAGTTCCGCCGGTCTCCAACATAAGCGGTCCCTTGTCGTCATGTTCCGATTCCAGCCGCTCGATGTACAGCTTCTTCATTGCTTCCGCTTCATCGAGCTGGAGCTTCAGATTATTAATTTTGGAAAGATCTCGGGTGTTCACGATCACCTTTGTGATCTTGCCGTTTTCATCGAGGATCGGATTTCCGGTAACGAGAATATGATTTCCGTTTTTTGTGTCATGTTCCATGGATACGGTCGTCCCCTTTTCAATGACCTCCAGAGCGATCGAGGTTCTCATCCATGCCGGATTCAAAAGTTCCCGTACGTTATGACCTACGATCTCATCATTCTGGATCCCGGTATCTTTGGTATAGGACGAATTCGCAAAAATGCAGTTGCCGTCCCCATCCGTCACCATGATGCCGTCAAAGGATGCCTCTAAGATCTCTTCCAGATTGTTGCTGAGCAGTTCTTTTCGTTTGATTTGCATATGATCCATGTGCAGCCTCTCTTTCTTGCGAAAACGCATATTTTTTTCAATTTCCTTTTCGATATCCTATTCAATTTTGCATAGCCAAGCTTGAAAACAAACCATTCTCAAGAGGAGAATGGTTTGTTTTTTTCATTATAAAATTGTTTTGCTGCTTTTTCAAGCATTTTTTATGAAATTCGACATTTTTTTGTATTTTCTTGATGAAAGATCAAAAATGAAAGCTTAACCAACCAAGTTCGGCAGCCAAGTTGCGACGCCCGGTACATAAGTCGTGATCAGCAGTACGATGATACACGCTGCGAAGAACGGCATCATGTTCGGCAGGACTTTGTCCATGGTCACCTTACCGATCCGGCAGCCTACGAACAGGTTCGCTGCGAACGGCGGCGTGATCATACCGATCTCCAGGTTCAGAAGCATGATGCCAGCAAAGTGGATCGGATCTACGCCGAAGGATGTTGCGATCGGGATCAGGATCGGTCCCAGCAGTAGAATGCTGGAGTTTGTCTCCATGAACATACCGACGATGATCAGCAGCACGTTCAGGATCAGCAGGAATACCGTCTGGCTGTGTGTGATGGAGAACATCGCCTCGGTCAGAATGGCCGGGATTCTGGTCTGGGTGATCATGATACCCGCGATCGTCGCGAAGGTGTTCAGCATCGCGATCGTCGCGGAAGAGATCGCGCCATCAGACAGCAGCTTGACAAGGCTGACTTCCGGTTTCTTCTTCAGGAAGATCGGGTTGATGACCCAGCCTACCAACAGGCCGTAAGCAACGGCTACCGCACCGGCTTCGGTCGGCGTGAAGATGCCGCCGTAGATTCCGTAGAAGATGATGACCGGCATCAGCAGCGCGGACATGGACCTCCAAGTCTGGATCCCGATGTTTTTAACGTACGGTACCAACTGGAACGGTCCCTGGGTCACTTTCGCTTTTTGCTCTTTTCTTCCGTAGATGAAAAAATTGATCGCAATGTAGGCAACGCCCAGCATGATACCCGGCATGATCGTGCAGAGCCACACCTTCATCAGGTTTTCGCCTGCCATCATCGCGTACAGGATGCCCGGGATGCTTGGCGGGATCAGGATCCCCAGGAATCCGCAGGCACTGATCAGGCCTGTGGAATATTCTCTGGAATATCCCGCTTTTTCCATTTCCGGAAGCATCATGCCGCCGATACCGGTGATGGTTGCCAGAGACGATCCGGTGATCGCTCCGAACAGCATGCAGGTTACGATGGTAACCGCACCGACTGCGCCTCTGAGTCTTCCGATGATGGAGTTCGCAAACCGCATAACGGCAGAGGAGATCCCCGATGCCGCCATCAGGTCACCGGCAAAGATGAACGCCGGGATCGCCAGGAAGGTAAATACATTCAGCGCACGGAACGCGCCCAT
>DJPG01000055.1:0-14039 GCA_002439735.1 Firmicutes bacterium UBA6418
AACACCAAGGGCGTCAAGGGCAAGAAGTATTACTACAAAGCCCGCGTCATGGTCTATGACCAAGACGGCAAACTGGTAACGTACAGCAAGCTGACGCAGTGCAAGTACGCGGCGAGCACCTGGACGAAAGCAAAATAACCGAAGCATTTTTTGTTCGAAAAAGTTTGACATTTTATGTGAAACGGTATAGAATAAAAGTACGAAAAAAAAAGTTAGTTTCAACTGGTACAAATCGAAAATCCTGAAAACCCGAAGCTGCAGACTTCGGGTTTTTCACATATGACGGGCATGCCGTTCGTCTTGCGATACGGATCTTTGGCCGCTCGACGGCCTAGCTCTTAGGCGCACAATGCTGACCTTTCCAACATCTGCCGGTGGGTTCCTGCAATACCGGAGTCCTCCGTTTTCCAGATCTCGCCAAAACTTGGTTATCCAAAAGTATCACGTGCATCACGACAGTACGTCGAACCTTATCGAAAATGCTCATAACACGTCGATGCAAAAGTCAATGCGACGGGTTGACATTCTAAATTATGAGATGTAAAATAGTTACAAATGTAAAAACGTTACAATGAAGAATGGTGCCATTCTCCTGCAAACACACAGGAGGTAAAAAATGAACAAACCAAAACAGAAGCAAAGAAGAGAACACAGAGAACAGATCCCTTTTACGGATGACCTGATGTTTTCCCTTGTTATGCGCGATACCGAGATCTGCCGCGAATTTTTGCAGTTGGTACTGCCGGAAGAGAAATTCGGTGAAATCAAGATCACCTCGCCGGAAGACCCACTGTTCGGTGAAGTCACATCGGAACCGCAAAAGTCCATGAAGTTTGTGCCGGATATGCACGGCGTGAGATTGGACGTCTACATCAAATCTGATCGCAGTTGGGCTGAAATTGAAATGCAGACCAGTACGGAGTCCTACCTTGGCAAGCGCAGCCGGTTTTACCAATCAAACATGGACCTCGACTGTCTGGAAGAAGGACAAGATTATCGGAAGCTGAAAAAGAGCTATGTCATTTTTTTCTGCACCTTTGACGCATTCCATCTTGACGAACCGCTCTATTTTTTCCAAACGTGGGATCATGAAAAAGGCTTGAAATTAAACGATTTTTCGTATAAACTGGTGATAAACACGAAGTGTTCAGAGAAGAAAGTGCCGGAGAAGCTGAAACCACTGTTTGCGTATGTCAACGGTACTGAGGATTTCGAAAGCTCAGACCTTGTAAAAAAGATCGACCAACGAGTGAAGAAATTCAATTCGGACGAGTGGAGGAAAAAGTTTATGACATTCGAATATTATGTGAAAGAAAAAGCCGAGCAGGCATATGAGGACGGTCAAAAAGTCGGGCGTGAGGAAGGGGCCGCACAAGAAAAGCGTGAGATCGCGAAAAATCTGAAAGAGTCCGGAATTCCAATCGATGTGATTGCAAAGAACACCGGACTGACACCGAAAGAAATCGCGAAACTGTAAGCGATAGAAGAAAACGATAAAAAATGCAGGCTGGACGACAGGGAACTGTCGGGCAGTCTGCATTTTTTTGATAGATCTCGTGCGTAAATTTTGCGCTTATTTTTTCAGGGAAGCCTCAGCAATGGCTTCGAGCTGTTTCGCGTTTTGGAAGGCAGCTGCGAGGTCTTGCCCGCAGACGATCATACCGTGACCTGCCATGATGGCACCGTAGTTGTCTCCGACGGCAGCTGCGGTGTTTTTCATGAGGGATTTAGTGCCGGGCAGGGCGTAGCCTGCGAGTTTGACCGGGTTACGGAATGGTGTCTGCGAGGCCTGCGGGATCGGCAGATCGCGACGGGCAACAGCGTAGACGCTGCAGTATTTGGAGTGCGTGTGGATGATGCCGCCGATGTCCGGACGATTCTGATAGATCGCCGCGTGCAGACCTTTTTCGGAGGTCGGCTTCAGGCTGCCCTCATATTCCAGCGTCCGGATATTGACCTTGACCATGTCGGCGGGGGTCAGGCGCGTGTAATCGAGGCCGGACGGGGTCGCCAGCATATAGGTGTCGTCGAGGCGAACCGAGAGGTTGCCCCAGGTGCCTTGCACCAGACCGCAGGCGACAAGGTGCTTGCCGTAGTCCACGAGCTGCTCGCGCAGGACAGCTTCGCGGTCTTGCGCATCCGTTGCGGTACTTGTTGCCGCAGGGGCTGCGTTTCCTGTGCTTGCGGTTTCACTGACCGTATTCTCAGCTGCCGCGGTTGCTGCCGCATCTGCTTGTGTTTCGGCAGATCCGGCCTTAGCGGCCTGCGCTTCGACTGCGGCGGCCTCATCGGCCTTGGCTTTTGCCTCGGACTTGGAGTACTTCTTCAGGTAGATTGTGCGCATGAGTTTGCACTCCCAAGGAGCGATATGCTGCGGTTCGCCGATTTTTTCGGCAAGCAACGTAACTTCCGCGGATTTTTCGAGGACCGTCATGGCGACGATGGCCTCGTACGGCGTGCGGCCGACGGTCAGGGTATAACCGAGGTAAGCGCCGTTTGGGGCGCGCCCGATGACCATGAAACAGCCTGCGTTGGTGCGCATGGTGCGGGTGAGCTGCGGTACTGCTTTTTGGAAACCATCGCGCGCGTCGATGACGGCTGCGCGGGTACCGATGATCTGCGCCATATCGTCCAGAGACGGGAAGAGCGCTTTGCCGCGCTGCAGCCATTCCTGACAGGCGGGCGTCTGTGAGATCACGATCGCGCGGATTTGCTGCTTGCCCCTTGGCAGAGCTTCCAGTGGAAGCTTTTCAACCTCGGCTTCGCTTAGGTTTGCCAGATCCGCGCCTTTGACCGTTCCGAACACACCTTCGTCGGTTTCGACGATCAGGCGTGCAGCGGAACCGGGGGAGTACTCCTGCGCTGCCAGCATGGCAGCGTATTTTTTCATGTATGCGTAAATCGACTTCATCTTGTCACCTCTTTTTTTCATTTTCGTTGTGCGCTTCTTTTGTCATCACGCAGAGCTTAGGGAAGCTTCGCCCTGCCAACCGAAAGGGATCCTAGCTTTCCGTGAACCGCTCGCCATTGGCTGCCTGATACGCTTTTTTAAGGGAACGGTAGACGTTCTGATAGTCTGCAAAAAGCTTATCATAGATCTTGCGGTTCTCCGGGTTTGGGCTGTAGCGGTGCTCGATCTGGACAAAATCTTTGGCAGCCTCAAAGCCCGGCAATTCGCCCAATCCGATCAGCGCGACGACGGCTGCGCCGACCGCTCCGGCGTTGCGCGGGTCACGGACGACCGCGAAATTCTTGCCGGTAATATCGGCGATCATCTGCATCCAGCCGGCATCCAGCGCGCCGCCGCCGATGATACGGAAATTGTCACAGGCAAAGCCGTAGTCTTTTTGATAGTTTTCGAGGATCCAACGCAGATTGTAGCCGATCCCCTCATAAACCGCACGCATCAGATGTTCGCGGGTATGCACCATGGTCATGTTGAACAGGGTCGCGCGGGTCGTGGTCGAGGAGACCGGGCAGCGTTCACCGAGCATCCAAGGCGTGCAGATGAGGTGGTCACTGCCCGGCGGGATATTCTGTACGACTTTGTCCATATAGGCATAGATACCGTCACCGTATTCTTCCTTCTCGCGAGCAAAGAACTGATCACAGAGCCATTGAATATTGGCACCCGCGGACTCGGTGATGCCGGCGATCAGGTTCATCTCTTTGTCCGCGGACTGGATCGCGGCCGCACCGTGCAGGAACTTGTCTGCGGTGCGGCTGGCACAGGCGACCCAGGCGGAGGTACCGAGGTAGATATGCAGGTCGCCGTCGCCGCACATGCCGGAACCGACGGCAGCGGCCTGCACATCGTCACAGCCGCCGAGCACCGGGGTACCTGCGAGCAGACCGGTATCTGCCGCGGCGGCATCGGTGATGCCGCCGACGATGTCCGTACTGCAGACCAGCGGCGGCAATTTTTCCATATCCACGCCGGTGAATTTCATGACGCCAAGCCAGTCCTTCTTTTTGAGATCCAGGCCATAGGAGGAGGCTCCGGAGAGCTCCGTGACCATGCGGCCGGTCAGTCGATATTTGAGATAGCCGTTGACATCGAGAATTTTATGGGTTTTTTTGTAGATATCCGGACGTTCTTCTTTGAGCCAGACAATCTTGGCGATGCAGTCCTTCCCCATGATCGGGGTGCCTGCCGCCAACGTAAAAAGCTTCTTGCCGCCGAGCTTTTTCATGATGCTTTGAGCCTGCTTTTCGGCACGGCCGTCTACCCAGGTGATGTTATGGTATAAGACCGTTCCGTCTTCCGCGACCGGAATGATGCCCTGCGCCTGTGTCGAAAACACAATGCCCTTGATGGTAGCCGGGTCGATGGCATTTTCTTCGATGATGCGACGGCTGGCCTTGGCCACAGCCTGCCAGTAATCCTGCGGATCCTGTTCCACCCAGGCCGGGTTCGGATAGTAGGTCGGGTAGTCTTCGACGGCGGTCGCGACGATGGTGCCGCTGTAGTCCACGAGAACGGCCTTATCGGAGCTGGTGCCCATGTCGTGCGCCAGAATATAACGTGCGTCGGCCGGTGCTTGTGCGGCTGTATGGTTTGTTTCCTGCTTCATATTGCAAATCCTTTCTTTGCGCTTTATGCCTTACGGTGCATGCAGTGTCTCCGGCGGAGGCGCTGCGTGGGCTCTGTAAGGCTCACTTCCGCTGCCGGCTATTTGCCGCTGCATTTATCGGTCTTGACGACTTCTTTGAAAACATGTTCGAAGCGGTTCAGGGCTTCGTCGATGATCTCGTCGGTGTCGGCCATGGAGGTGTAGAGCCGGCTGCCTGCCAGCGTGACGATGCCGTTGGCCATATAGGCGGCGCCCATGCGTTCCATGGAATCCTTGCGCTCGTACATCATCTTTTTGTTCTTTAAGAGACCCATCGCGGATTTGACGAGGCTGAAGGAGGAAAAATCGAAGCTCATGGCACCGGTACATTCCAGATGCACGATGCTGCCCTGGTTGTAGGCGACGAACGGCAGTCCGTAGCGATCAATCAGTTCCTTGAGACCGTCGGTTAAACGATCACCGGCGCGACCCGCGATCTCGCAGGCGCCGGTGCGCGCGATCTCGCGGATCGCGGTGTAGCCTGCCAGAGCGGAAAGCGGGTTCGCTGCCAGCGTGCCGCCGACATAGGCTCTGTGCTTGCCGGTAGCCAGACCCGCGGCCATGAGCTGTGCGTATTCTTTCTTGCCGCCGACGCCACCTGCTGCCGGATAACCGCCGGCCACGATCTTGCCGAAGACGGTCAGATCCGGTACGACATCGAACAAGCCCTGCGCGCCCGAAAGTCCGACACGAAAGCCCGTCACCACTTCGTCAAAGATCAGCAGTGCGCCGTACTTATCACAAAGTTCACGCACACCTTTGTTATAGTCGAAAGCGACCGGACGGGTGCCGCTCTCCGGGCCGACCGGCTCAACGAGAACAGCTGCCGTTCCGCCTTTGCGTTTGTTTCTGCGCAGCATGTGTTCGAGCATATTGAGATCGTTCGGACGGATTTCGTCGGTACGACCATAGGAAGAACCCGGAATACCATGGGATTCCAAGAGACCACGGCTGCCCGGGATTTTGAGACCGTAGACCATTTGGTCGGACCAGCCATGATATGCGCCGCCGGTTTTGATAACGCGTTTATGCCCGGTTGCGATACGCGCGATGCGCAAGGATGCCATGACGGATTCGGTACCACTGCCGAGCATACGGAACATTTCCACATTTGGCATATGTTTGTTGATCTCTTTGGCAATCAGAAGCTCCGCCTCATGCAGCAGACCGGTGACCGGCCCGCAGGTTTCCAGCAGGTTGATGACTGCTTTGCGGATCGGATCATAATTGCTGCCGAGGATGGTCGGACCGCCCGCCTGCAGAAAGTCAATGTACTCGTTGCCGTCTTCGTCGTACAGGTGCGCGCCGGAGGCCTTGGCGAATGCTACCGGGAACGGTTTGTTGAAGGCCAGATTGTGCTGCACACCGCCCGGAATATATTCCTTGGCTTCCTCGTAAATGGCCTTGGAACGCGTACACTTTTCGTCATAATATTTCAAAATCGTATTTTCGTAGTAGTTGTCATTGACTTCCCAGACAGGCTGACTGGTCAATGCGGCCAGCTTGCGGTTGATTTCGTTCGGGTCGTCCCAGCGATAGACGCCGGAACCGTTGATGCCGGGCGTCGGCTTTGCGGCAACGGCTGCGGTCGCTGCATCGGTACTGCTTGTGGTGATTGTCTGATCTTCTGTATTCATGTTAATTTCCTCCTGAATCATATGCGTAATATATAAGGTATGCTTGGGATCCGTGCGTAACCGGGAACATCTATCCGCGGCAGCGTGCGAACAGTCTGCGAAATTCGTTTTGCAGGGCTTTGGTTTTGAACGGTAGGCGGTGGATATGACAGTGACTGATGAGCCCAAGGTAAATGCCCATGGCGATGATCGCAAGATCCTTGTCCTCACCGAGCGCGTGGCAGGCGACCTGCTCAATGGCAGCGATCGGGTTATCCGGTTCCTTGCTGAGTATTGCGTTGTGGATCAACTGCGTCGCCAGTGTCGGGTAGTTTGCGGTATCTGCGATCAGTTTGTCAAAGAGAGCGAGCACTTTGTCCTGCCCGCGAAGACCGCTTTCGTCGCAGTAGGCGGTGAGGTCGTCGATCTCCTGCGTAAAGATCGCCAGCATCAGCTCTCGTGTGCCCGCAAAGTGGTTGAAGACCGTCGTGCGGCAGACATCGGCGGCATCGGCAATCTGTTGGAAGCTGACGGCGTCGATGCCGTTCTGCTCAAACAGGACTTTGGCCGCGTGCATGATCTTTTGCCGGCTTTTGGCTTTTTTGGCGGTCATGACTGTGCCTCCTCGGAGCCGTCCTGCGCGGCAGGCCTTATGATTTCCATGTCCGTGCTGGCGACAGCAGCCAAGTCTTCGCATATTGCCTGCTGCCTGGAACGTTCCGCGCGCGCGTTCGTGTTCAACGAACCGCGGTAAACGAAGAAGCGGTCATAGAGAAATTCGGTAGTCAGATTGGCCGCCATGGTGACCGCCAGCACTGCGTACTCGTTCCAGCCGATCCCGGTCAGCGCGTTGCCCCACCAGGTGGACAGCGGAGTAAAGACGCCGTAAAACGCCGCGACCTTGAGCATGGCGATCGGTACATTGTTTGCGGATTTGAACGTAAATTCTCGATTGAGCGTGAAGTTCCAGAGCACCGATAGGGTGAGCGCCGTCAGATAGCAAGGCGTGTACGGCAGAGCGGTCAGCTCGTGCATGAGTGCGAACGCGACTGCCTGGATGATGCCCGCCGATGCCGAAAACAGCACGAACTTGATGATCTGCGCAGCATTTTCTTTTTTGGTCAGTACCTGCGAGGTGTCAGCGGCTTGTGCTGCCTGCGCGGTTTGCACTGCTTGCATGGGCTGCAATCCTTGCGTGTTTGGTGATGATGTGTGTTCGTCCATAAGAAATTCCATAGCCTTTCCGGCCGATGTCTTTCGCATCGATCCTCTTTTGTAATTTGAACCGGAGTTCAATTTTGTACTATGGTTCAATTATGGGGCGAAAAAGAGGATTTGTCAATGATTTTTGGGCGGATAAACAGAGAAAATCAGAACGAGCTTATTCTAAAAGCTCACGGCATAAGCTGCCGGCCTGTTGCATACGTATAATAAGAAAGTCGGCTTCGCCGATCGATTTTTAGCGGTAGACTTTCTTGTTATTCCGGAAGTATCGGAACGCTATTTCCTGCATAATAAAAAAAGACTGCGCGGCGAGGTGCATGGGAGCGGCACGGCATGAAAAAGAAAACGAGGGGGACAGGCAATGCGGAGAGGTTTTGGAACAGAATGGAAAGCGGCGACGCGGAGCACAGTCAAGAGTCTGGCGGCGGTCTGGGCATGGTTGACGGTGCTTATTCTGCTGGTGCCGCTGCTTGTGGTCTGGGGCAGCGGCGCGTTGGGGTGCGACGGAGCCGGTGATGGGCAAAATGCTGGAGAAGCGGCAGGCAGCGGTGGGCAAGGCGCTGCGCAGATCGCGCAGATCCGTGCGGCAGATAAGGTCAAAACACCGCGCAGGATCAAGGTCTGGCGGGAGGCTCTGGGCAAGGCGGACAAGGTTGATTTCGAGGAATATGTTGCCTGCGTGACTGCCAGCGAAATGCCGAATACCTTTGCGGCAGAGGCACTCAAGGCACAGTCCGTGGCGGCGCGCACCTTTGCGATGTCCAAAATTCAAAAGTATGAGACAAAGAAGCCGGAAAAGCATCCGGATGCGCCGATCTGCGACACCACGCACTGTCAGGTCTACAAGACCGAAAAAGAGCTGATCGCCTGCCATCCGGACGGCTGGGCTGACAGCGAAAACGGCTGGCCGAAGGTGCAGGCGGCATGCGAGAGCACGAAGGGGCAGTTGCTGTATTATGACGGACAGTTGGTGATGCAGCCACTGTTCTTTTCCTCCAGCGGCGGGCAGACGGAAAATTCCGAGGATGTGTTCGTCAGCGCGGTGCCGTACCTGATCAGCGTGTCCAGCCCCTATGAAGAAAAGGCGACGCATCGCAATGAACAAAAAACGTTTACGCTTGCGGAAATGCAAAAGAAACTGAAAAAAAGTTTTCCGAAGAAAGAATTTGGCAGTTTGAATCGGAGCAATGTCAAGATTCTTTCCCGAACCTCCGGCGGGCGTGTCGAACGCATGCAGGTCGGAAACGCCGTGCTCAAAGGCACGCAGGTGCGCAATGCGCTTGGACTGAGTTCGGCCTTGTTTTCCATCAGCTTTTCCGGGCAAACCATCATCTTCACCTCCAGCGGCTCCGGACACGGGGTCGGGATGAGCCAGTACGGCGCGGACGGGATGGCGAAAGAGGGCTATTCTTACCGGTCAATTCTGCAGCACTATTACACCGGAACCGCGGTTGCTTGAATGGTGGAAGCCATGGAGATCAAAAAAATGTGTGCATTGTGTGAAGTTTTGGGTTTTCGGTAAATTTCATGTGTTCGCAGGCCCCTTTCCGTACGGAAACTGCTTGATTTTGGCGGGGGAAATATAATATAATAGAACGAAGAAGGAATCGGAGCCTGCATCGAGAAAGGGAGAAGAATGGCAGATTTAAAATACCTCAACAGACTTGCAAAAGACTATCCGAACATTATGGCGGCCTCGGCGGAGATCATCAACCTGAAGGCAATCCTCGCGCTGCCGAAGGGCACTGAGTATTTTCTCAGTGATCTGCACGGAGAACACGAAGCCTTTATCCATATGCTAAAGAGCGCGTCCGGCACCATCAAAGCCAAGATTGACGAACATTACGGGAGTGTACTTTCCGAAAAAGATCGTGACGATCTGGCCGCGCTGATCTACAACGCGGAGGCGGAACTGGCCAGAAGAAAAAAATCCGAATCGAACTATGAGGATTGGTGCGCGACAGCTCTTTATCGTCTAATTACGATATGTAAATCCGTATCGACAAAATATACCCGTTCCAGAGTCCGTGCGCGCCTTCCGAGGTACATGGACTACAGCATCGACGAGCTACTGCATGCCGATGATGAGGAAAACAAGGCGCATTATTACAGCCAGATCATCAACTCCATCGTCGAATGCGGGATCGCCGAAACCTATATCATCCAGCTGACAGAGACCATCAGCCGGCTGGCAGTCGACAAGCTGCATATCATCGGCGATATCTTTGACCGCGGCGCGCATCCGGATGAGATCATGGATTTTTTGTTGAACTTTCACGATGTGGATTTTCAGTGGGGCAACCATGACATCGTTTGGATGGGCGCGGCGACCGGAAACTGGGCCTGCATTACCAATTTGCTGCGCATGAATATCAGCTATAACAATTTCGATATGCTGGAGGTTGGCTACGGAATCAATCTGCGGCCGCTGGCAACCTTTGCGGAAAAAGTCTATGGGGATGACCCGTGTGAATTTTTCAGGCCGCATATTCTGGATAAAAACAAATACGACCCGGTCGATGAGGATCTGGCGGCAAGGATGCACAAGGCGATCGCGATCTGTCAGTTCAAGGTAGAAGGACAGCGTATTCTGGCGCATCCGGAATATCGACTCGAAAAAAGGCTGCTGCTGGATAAGATCGATCTCGCAAATGGCACGGTCGAAGTGGAGGGTACAGTATGGCCGCTCCGGGACAAGAATTTTCCGACACTGGATCCGGCGCATCCGTATGACCTGACCGAGGATGAGCGCGAACTACTCAACGCGTTGGAGGCCTCGTTCCTCAATTCCGAGAAGTTGCAGCGGCACATC
The DNA here is from genome assembly GCA_002439735.1 of Firmicutes bacterium UBA6418. Classification (GTDB taxonomy): domain Bacteria; phylum Bacillota; class Clostridia; order Peptostreptococcales; family Anaerovoracaceae; genus CAG-238. The sequence goes on from DJPG01000055.1 coordinate 10,266, forward strand.
CGCTTCCTCTTCAGCCACGGTGCGCTATACACCAGGTTCAATGGGAACCTGCTGTATCACGGCTGCATCCCGACCGACGAAAACGGCGAGTTTGAAGAGGTGGAGCTCAACGGCGTCAAGCATAAGGGCAAGGCACTGATGGATTATCTGGATGATCAGGTGCGCAAGGCCTACTTCGCCCCAAAAAAATCCGAAGAGATCGGACGCTCCGGTGACATCATGTGGTATCTGTGGCTGGGCGGCAATTCTCCGCTGTTCGGCAAGGAAAAGATGACCACCTTCGAGCGTTTGTTCATCGCGGATAAAGCTACGCATAAGGAACCGACACGTCCGTATTATAAGCTGACCAAAGAACGGGCCTACTGCGAAAAGATCCTCCGGGAGTTCGGCTTGGATCCGCGTACCGGTAAGATCCTGAACGGGCACGTTCCAGTCAAGATTAAGGACGGTGAATCTCCGATTAAGGGCGGCGGCATTCTTTACGTCATCGACGGCGGGATTTCCAAGGCCTATCAGAAACAGACCGGCATCGCGGGCTATACCTTTATTTTTAATTCCCGCTTCATGGCGCTGGCCGAGCATAAACCATACAGTCCGCTGCAGCCGGACGGCACGCAGGTTTTTCATTCACCTGTTCAAAAAACAGTGGAAGTCATGCCGGAGCGGCTTCTGATCATGGATACCGATCAGGGTGCGGTTCTGGCCGAAAAAGTAGACGATTTGACAGACTTAGTAGAGGCATTTAAGGAAGGTCTGATAAAAGAAGTGTATTAACGTATCCCGTGCGGATGCGTGTATCGCAATACCTTCGGGGTCTGTGCAAAGCAAAGGGGCAGACTGCCCGAAGGTGTTTTGCTTTGTGGGATACCGAACACATAAGACAAGGACAGAGGTGAAAGATTATGATCAATCAAAATATGACCGCATTGGGAAAGAGCAGCTCCGCGATCCGGGCGCTGGCGGCTTACGGTGCGAAGCGAAAACAGGAGATCGGAGCGGAGAACGTATATGACTACAGTCTCGGCAATCCCAATGTACCATGCCCGCAGGTGATTACGGATTGCATGATTCGACTGCTTGAAACGGAACCGCCATCGGCGCTGCATGCTTATACTGCCTCAGCGGGCAGTTTGAAAACGCGCACGGCTGTGGCAGATTATATAAAACGCAAGTATGGCCTGGAAGCGGAGGCGGAGGACGTGTATATGACTGCCGGAGCCGCGGCCTCGCTGACGATCACGCTGCGGGCGGTCAGCACCGCCGCAGAAGAGGTGATCGTATTCACACCTTACTTTCCGGAATACAAGGTATTTATCGAAAATGCCGGCGCGGTGATTCGCGAGGTTCCGGTACGCAGCGATGACTTCCAGATTGATTTCACTGCGTTGGAGGCAGTTTTCTCAGAAAGGACAGCCGCGCTGATCGTAAACTCTCCGAATAATCCGACCGGAGCGATGTTCAGCGCAGAGACGCTGGCCGCACTGGGAGATTTTCTTCGGCAAAAGGAATCCCTTTACGGCAAAGAAATTTATCTTATTTCGGACGAGCCTTATCGCGAAATCGTCTATGATGGTCGTCAGGCGGCTTTCACGGCGGATTATTATGATGACACGATCATCTGCTACTCCTACAGCAAGTCACTTTCGCTGCCGGGCGAACGCATCGGATACATTCTGGTTTCGCCGCGGGCAGGAAGCCGTGCAGATCTGTTCGCGACGATCTGCGGGGCGGGTCGAAGCCTCGGCTATGTCTGCGCGCCAAGCCTTTTGCAGCGCGTAGTCGCGGAAAATCAGGGCGTCTGCGCGAACTTTGACGTTTACCGGGAAAATCGCAGTCTGCTGCTTCGCAATTTGAAAGCGTTCGGCTATTCGTTCATTCCGCCGGAGGGAGCGTTTTATCTGTTCCTCAAAGCGCCGGACGGAGACGGTGAGGCTTTTTCGGAGGCGGCAAAAAAATATGAACTGCTCTTGACGCCGTCGGATAGCTTTGGTATGAGTGGTTATGTGCGGCTCTCCTACTGTATCAGTACCGAAGAGATTGTCCGCTCGCTGCCGGCATTTCGAGCGTTGGCGGCGGATTATGGGATTTTGCCGACGCAGGAATAAAGAAAAAACAGACATGAATTGCCTGACGGTCGAGAAGACCGCGCAAGGTACGCGATCCCGCGAAGCGGCGGGAAGGTGCCCGGGTTCGCCGGGCTTCGCGGCAGTGGGAGACTTGAAATGGAAGATTTGAAAAAAATACGGGAAAAGATTACAGAAATTGACAACCAGATGGCAGGCCTGTTTGAAGCACGGATGCAGCAGGTCGCCAAGGTTGCGGAATATAAACGGGAAAACGGGCTGCCGATCTTCGATCCAAAGCGGGAGGCAGAGGTCATTGCCAAGGGGGAGGCGCGGGTCACGGATCCGGAGCTGAAGCCTTATTACGGAAAGTTTCTGCAGGAGGTGATGGCAGTTTCACGCCGTTATCAGGCGCGGCTTTTGGAGGGACTGCGCGTGGCATACTGCGGTACCGAGGGCGCGTTCGCGCATATCGCGGCGAATCGGATCTTTCCGATGGGGCAGAAGATCGCTTACAGCGGTTTCCCGAAAGCCTATGAGGCAGTCGTCCGCGGGGAATGCGACTGCGCGGTGCTGCCGGTCGAAAACAGCTTCGCAGGTGACGTGGATCAGGTCAATGACCTGATGTTTACGGGGCCGCTGCACATCAACGGTATGTATGATCTGGCCGTAACGCATGATCTTTTGACCGTGCCGGGAGCGACGCTTGCGGATATCAAGATGGTGGTCAGCCATCCGCAGGCTCTGTCCCAGTGCGAAAAGTTTATCCGCGAGCATGGACTTGCGGAGATTGAATATTCCAATACGGCGCTGGCAGCAGCTTATGTCCGCGAGCAGAATGATAAGAGCATTGCGGCGATTGCCAGCGCGGAGTCGGCAAAGATGGCAGGTCTTTCAGTATTGGCGGCAGGCATCAATGACGACCGCTCCAACACGACGCGTTTTGCGGTCTTTTCGGCAGCAGACAGCCGAACCTCCGGCAACAACGGGAATACCTTCTTTTCTCTGGTGTTCACGGCACGCAACGAGGCCGGAGCGCTGGCTGAGGCTTTGAACATCATCGGGCGGCACGGCTTCAATATGCGGACGCTGCGGTCGCGCCCGATGAAAGATCTCTTATGGCAGTATTACTTCTATGTGGAGGCCGCGGGCGATATTTACAGTCCGAACGGACAGGTCTGCGTGGAGGAAATGAAAAGCTGCTGTGATAAGATCAAGATCGTCGGTGCGTACAATGCGCTGAGCGCGCAGGAGGTTCCGGAACCGGAAACACAGGAGGTGAAGCTGTGAAAATTGACGTAAAGCTGGGGCATGACAGCTACCCGATCCGGATCGAGCGGGGCGTACTGGCGAAAGCGGATCAACTGCTGAACCTTGCGCGACGGGTACTGATCGTAACTGACGACGGTGTGCCTGCGCAGTATGCGCAGCAGGTCTTGCATGCCTGTGAGGCAGCAAAGGGCGCAGGTTTTTTGCTCACGCTGCCGCAGGGCGAGGCAAGCAAAACACTCGCCAATTTCGAAATGCTTTGCCGTGTGATGCTGGAACACGGCTTTACCCGCCAGGACTGCGTGACGGCAGTCGGAGGCGGCGTTGTTGGCGATCTGGCCGGATTTGCGGCAGCCTGCTATATGCGGGGCATTGATTTTTACAATATTCCGACCACCTTGCTTTCACAGGTGGACTCTTCGGTCGGCGGCAAGACGGCGGT
>DJPG01000055.1:14067-14325 GCA_002439735.1 Firmicutes bacterium UBA6418
ACGGCGGTCGATCTTGGAGGTATCAAGAATATCGTCGGCGCGTTCCATCAGCCGCGCGCCGTACTGATCGACCCGGATGTGCTGGAGACGCTGGACGTGCGGCAGTTCGCCTGCGGCGCGGCAGAGATCATCAAGATGGCGGCGACCTTTGACGCGGATTTTTTCCGGCGTATCGAGCAGACCGGTATCCGCGGAGCCGAAACGCAGATCGAGACGATCATCGCCGCGGCACTGCGTATCAAGGTACGTGTGGTGGAG
>DJPG01000055.1:14350-21371 GCA_002439735.1 Firmicutes bacterium UBA6418
CGGACGAAAAAGAGCAAGGCCTGCGTAAGGCGCTGAATTTCGGCCATACACTCGGACACGGCATCGAGAGCGTTTCCGGCAGGCTGCTGCACGGAGAGTGCGTGGCGCTGGGCATGCTGCCGATGGCGGAGCCGGACGTGCGGCCGCGGCTACGGCAGGTTCTGCTGCGAGAGGGTCTGCCGACTGCCTGTGAGGAGACCGCCGACGCAGTTGCAAGAGCGGCCATGCACGACAAAAAGGCGGCCGGCGGCGCTGTGACCACGATCCGCGTCCGCCGCATCGGGGAATTCTATACCGAGCCTGCGGACGAGGCGAGATTAAAACAGGATTATAAGGAGGTTTTCGGATGAAAAATACCTTTGGCAATACCATCAGCATCACCTTATTCGGTGAGAGCCACGGCCCGGGCATCGGCGCGGTGCTGGATGGCCTGCCACCGGGACTGGTGATCGATGAAAAATATATCGGCAATAAATTGCGGCAGCGGCGCGCGCAGGGAAAGATCTCCACGGCGCGCCAGGAGGAAGATCGCGTGGAACTTGTCAGCGGCGTCTTTGAAGGTCATACGACCGGTACGCCGCTCTGCCTCTTGATTCGCAACGAAAAGGCACACAGCGCGGATTACGGGGACGGGCGCATGAACCGTCCGGCGCGCCCGTCCCACGCGGACTATACGGGCTTCTGTAAGTACGAGGGCTTTGAAGATTACCGCGGAGGCGGACATTTTTCGGGACGCATTACCGCGCCACTGGTGGCAGCCGGCGCGATCCTTGCGCAAGCGCTGGAAGCATGCGGTATCCGGATCGGAACCCACATCTTGCACGCGGCAGGCGTGGACGACCGTCGCTTTACGGATTATACGAAAGAATTTGCTTATCTGGATAGTGCGGAGTTTCCGGTCTTGGATGCTGCGGCAGGCGCGTTGATTCGAGGGGAGATCCTCAAGGCTGCCACGGACGGTGACAGCATCGGCGGGATCCTGGAAACCGCGGTGACCGGACTTCCGGCAGGGGTCGGAGAACCTTGGTTTGACACCTTAGAGGGCATGCTCGCGCACGCGGTCTTTTCGATCCCGGCAGTCAAGGGCATCCAGTTCGGCGGTGGATTCGCGCTGGCGGATCTGCGCGGCTCACAGGCCAACGATGCGTTCTACAAGGATGCGGAGGGCATCAAGACCAGAACGAATTTCAGCGGCGGTATCCAAGGCGGTATCTCCAACGGGATGCCGATCCTCTTTGAAACGGTCGTGAAGCCGACCGCTTCGATCTTCAAAAAACAAGAGACCATCGACCTCCTGCGTATGGAAAATACAACGTTCGAACTGCAGGGACGCCATGATCCGGCGATCTTCCACCGGGCAAGGCCGGTCGTGGATGCGGTGACTGCCATCGTGCTGGCAGATCTTCTGACAGCGCGTTTCGGCACAGACTATCTGCGGACAGGCACTGCGGGCAGCGCGGGAACAGGAGAGAGCCTATGAAACTGTTAGTCATCAACGGACCGAACCTCAATCTTCTGGGGCTACGTGAACCTGCGCATTACGGAACCGAAAATTACGAGCAGCTGCTGGAAAAGATCCGGGCGTATTGCCGGAAAAAAGACATTGAAGTGACCTGCTACCAGTCCAATCATGAAGGCGCACTGGTCGACCGCATTCAGGAAGCCTATTTTGAGGGCATGGACGGCATCGTGATCAACCCGGGCGCTTATACGCATACCAGCATTGCCCTGCTCGACGCAGTCAAAGCAGTGCACATTCCGACTGCGGAGGTGCATATCTCCAATGTGAAGGAACGGGAGGACTTCCGTCAGGTCAGCTATATCCGTCAGGCTTGCTGCTTCACGGTCATGGGTCATGGGACTGACGGTTATCTGGAAGCTATCGACTATCTGGCACAGAACGGAGGCCATGCATGAAAATAAGGATCCGCAAGGGAACGGCGCACGGCAGGGTTTCCGCACCGCCGTCCAAGAGCATGGCGCATCGCGTGCTAATCTGCGCAGGACTGGCAGACGGTACGTCAGTCTTACAGGGCATTTCAGATTCGCAGGATATGCAGGCGACGTTGGATTGTTTGACTGCGCTCGGCGCACGATGGCGCAAAGAAGGAGAAACCGTAACGATTCGGGGCATTGGCGGTCTGTTTACGGACGATCAGCCCGGCACAGCGCAGGCAAATGCGAACAACAGCGGAAGAGCAGGGACTGCCGGTCTGGCGGTTGCGGAACCGATTCTGCGGTGCAGGGAAAGCGGCAGTACGCTGCGCTTCTTTATCCCGATCTGCCTGCAGACCGGACGGCGCATGCAGCTGGTCGGCGCGTCGCGGCTGATGGAACGGCCTTTGGGCGTTTACGAGCAGATCTGCCGGGAACGCAGACTGTTTTTTGAGCAGGACGCGCAGATGTTGACGGTGCAGGGACCACTGACAGCCGGAACCTTTCAGATCCCCGGAAACATTTCCAGCCAGTTCATCAGCGGACTTCTGTTAGCCTTACCGATGTGCGAGGGTGACAGTGTTTTATCGATCGTACCGCCGATTGAAAGCCGCCCTTATATCGACATGACCCTGGCAGCACTGCAAAAATTCGGCGTGAACGCGACATGGCAGGATGCGCAGACCCTGCGGATCCCGGGAGGGCAGACCTATCAGGCATGCAGCACGCAGGTAGAGGGCGATTTTTCCAATGCGGCATTCTTTGCGGCACTGGCTGCGCTCAGACCGGAGAACCGCATCATCGTTGACAATCTGCCGGAGCCGGAACACAGCATGCAGGCCGACCGTGTCTATCCAACGCTGCTTGCACAGCTCGAAAGGCTGGAGCCGTGCATCGACCTGTCTGACTGTCCGGATCTGGGTCCCATCCTCTTCGCAGTCGCGGCAGTCAAACACGGCGCGCGCTTCATCGGCACGAAACGGCTCAAGATTAAGGAAAGCGATCGCGGCGAGGCCATGGCGGAGGAGCTGCGAAAATTCGGCGTTTCGGTGACCGTAGAGGAAAATGAGATCCGCGTTGCACCGCCTGCGGAGGAACTTGCGGCGCCGACCGAGGCACTCCGCGGACACAACGACCACCGGATCGTGATGTCGGAGGCTGTGCTGCTGACTTTGACCGGCGGTGAAATTGACGGAGCAGAGGCGACAGCGAAGAGCTTTCCGGACTTTTTTGATAAATTACAAGATTTAGGAATCGAGGTACAAAACATTGAAAATTGATAAAGATACCAACGTATTGATCGTGGGTCTGGGAATGATCGGCGGTAGCTATGCCAAAGGCCTCGCCAAAAAGGGCATTCTCGCCAATGCGATCGATATCGATGAGGATACCATCCGTTACGCAAAGGAGCATCATATCATAAACAAGGGCAGCACGAGTGCGGATCCGAAGATGATCGGAGCGGCCGATGTGATCATTTCCGGTCTTTATCCGAACACCTTCAAAAAATGGATGCGTGAGAAACAATGGTTCTTTAAGAGCGGCGCCATCATCACCGATGTGACCGGCGTCAAAGGCTGTCTGGTTCGGGAGATCCAGGATTTCCTGCGGGAAGACTGTGAATTCATCGCCGCGCACCCGATGGCAGGCTGTGAACGTCTGGGTATTGAGCACAGCGATGAGACCATCTTTTATCAGGCCAACTACGTTATGGTACCGACCGAAAAGAACACCGAAAACGCCAAAGAACTTTGCAGGCAGATCGGCGAATTGCTCGGCTTTGCCAGAATTTCCGAGGTATCGCCGGAAGAGCACGATGAACTGATTGGCTTCGTCTCGCAGCTGACGCACTGCATTGCGATGTGCCTGATGACCTGCAACCACAACGAGAAGCTCGAGGACTACACGGGAGACTCATTCCGTGACCTGACGCGGATCGCCCGCATCGATGACCGCATGTGGAGTGAACTGTTCCTGCTCAACAAGGATGCATTGCTACATCAGATGAAGCTGTTTACGATCGAGGTTTCTAAGCTGGAACGTATGCTGATGGAAGGCGATGCGGAAGGCATCCGGGAAATGATGCGCAAGTCGACGGCAAGAAGAAAACTGTTCGATAAGGAAAAACCGGAGCCTGCCGGTGAAGCTGTGGGTGATGAGCAAGCGCAGATTACCGGATCGGTACAGCCTACAGACAAAGTGCAGACTGCCGATGCGGAGAAGGCATAAAGATCAAGTAAGAAGTTTGGAGGAAACGATATGAATATGGAATTCAGGCGCAAGCTGCCGATCCCGAAGGAGATCAAGGAGATGTATCCGATCAACGAGGAGTTTGCACGTCTCAGAGAAAAAAAAGATCAGGAAGTCAAGGCCATCCTGGGCGGCAGGGACGACCGTTTGCTGCTGCTGGTGGGACCGTGCTCTGCGGATAACGAGACCGCCGTGCTGGACTACCTTTCTCGTCTGCGCAAGACTGCGGATGAGGTCGCAGAACGCATTCTGATCGTCCCGCGTGTCTATACCAGCAAGCCGCGTACCACCGGCATCGGCTACAAAGGCATGCTGCATCAACCGGATCCGGAGGGCAACGAGGATATGCTCAAGGGTATCATCGCGATCCGGGAAACCTATATCCGTGCGATGCGGGAAACCGGCTTCTTCTGTGCGGATGAGCTTTTATATCCGGAAAATTACCGTTATCTCTCAGACCTGCTGCTGTATGTGGCGATCGGCGCGCGCTCGGTTGAAAATCAGGGTCACCGTCTGACGGCCAGCGGCTTGGATGTTGCCGTGGGCATGAAAAATCCGACCAGCGGCGATTTTTCCGTGATGATGAACTCGATCACGGCGGCACAGAGTTCGCATATGTTTATTTATCGTAACTGGGAGGTTGTCAGCAAGGGCAATCCATACGCGCATGCGATTCTTCGAGGTTATATGAACAAGAAGGGTCAATCCCTGCCAAATTACCATTACGAAGACCTGAAACTGGTTTGCGAACTGTATCATAAAACGGAGCTTGCAAATCCTGCCATCGTCGTGGATGTGAATCACGCGAACTCCGGCAAGAAGTTCCTGGAACAAATCCGGATTGCCAAAGAGGTCATGCAGTCCCGCACATTCAGCGAGGATGTACACAAGATGGTCAAGGGTCTGATGATCGAGAGCTACATCGAAGACGGCAGCCAGCCGGTCAACGGTACTGTTTACGGACAGTCCATCACGGATCCGTGCCTCGGCTGGGCTAAGACCGAGCAGCTGATCCGCGAACTGGCGGAGATGGTTTAAAAAAATTTTCAAATATCCTGAATTTTGTCTTTACAAATCGCTTGAACTTGTATATAATAATAAAGTACGAAATCGAGCGATTTCTGTATGCGCCATTAGCTCAATTGGATAGAGTCGCGCACTACGAATGCGAAGGTTAGGGGTTCGAGTCCCTTATGGCGCACCAGCGAAACCCTGTGATTATAACAATCACAGGGTTTCTTTTTTTGAAGCTATATTTTGAATCAAGTTTTTCATGTACTTTCAACAGAAAAAGCAGAAAGTTGATAGATTCGTTTGCACCTATAGCTAAAATACGATATAATATAAGCAAAGAAAGGAGGTGTATATTTTGAGCCAGTATATAAGTTATAAAGTTAACCAAGACGTTCTACAGTGGGCAATAAAAGAATCACAAAAAAATTTCGCAGAAATCAAAGGTAAATATCCTAAGATCAACGACTGGATCGACGGCAGCGCTGAACCTACCTTGCGACAACTTGAAAATTTAGCAAATTATTTAAAGGTTCCATTTGGATATATGTTTTTACAACGGCCACCAAAAGATAATTTTTTGAAAGCCGAGTTTAGATCGATCAATAATAAGGCTCCGCATGTGAGCAAAAATCTAAAGGATACATTGCTTGAGATGGACAGCCGCCAAAATTGGATGAGCGAATATAGAAAAAATCTTGGCTGGGAAAAGTTAGACATCATAAGCAAATTTAATGCAAATGTCAGTGAACGAACAGCTTGTGAGGATATTGCACAATGTGCAAAAGATATTTTGGAAATTGATCCGGAATGGTTTGCTACGCAAAACACATATGAAAAGGCGTATGCCTTTTTGAGAGAAAAATTAGAAAATGCAGGCATAATGGTTATGCAGAATGGAACTGTGGGGTTTGATACTCACAGGAAACTGGATTTAAATGAATTTAGGGCGTTCATGCTCTATGATGAAATTGCACCTTTGATATTTATCAATGCAGCAGATACAACTCCCGGAAAGATATTTTCTTTAATCCATGAGTATATTCATATTTTATTTCAACAAGAGGATATTCTTTTGGATTCGGATGCTGTAGAAATAAAGGAGAATGAGCAGAAAATAAATAAAATTACCGCTGAGTTTTTAATGCCGACAGGTATCGTGGCAACAAAATGGAAAGAGACAACATATAAAACGGAAACTGCGCATATCGAATCTTTGGCAAAATTGTTCAAAGTTAGTAACTATGCTTTATCGATAAGGTTAGCCGAATTAGGAATTGTCAGCCGAAACATGGTAACACTTTTTGCACAGAGAGCAAATAATCGTAAGCACGGGGGAAGCGGAGGAGACTTCTATGCGACATATTACTCCAGAATGAGCCCAAGCTTTCTGCGTTCTGTAATCAGCCAAGCCGAGGCGGGGAATCTTAGTTATACGTATGCATACAAGTTACTGGGCGGCATAAAGAGCAGCATGTACAGTCAAATAAGGGGAGAAATCTATGGATAAAGAGTATATTATCGATTCTAATATATTGATTTCTTCAAGCAGACGCTTTTATCCATTTGACATTATGCCGGGTTTTTGGAGACAATTTCTTGAAAAAATTGACGGAAAGGTTGTTTTAATTGATAAGGTAAAAGAAGAAATCTTCAATGGGGATGACGAGTTAAGTGATTGGCTGCGAGAAAATCAAGCATGTTTTATTCAAAAAAATATGTCTGATATAGAGGTGATAAATGCTTATAGCAGAATTATTCAAAATGTGGCAGATAACCCTCATTATAGTGAAGCAGCAAAAGAAGAATTCGCACGGGTTGCAGA
>DJPG01000036.1:0-15892 GCA_002439735.1 Firmicutes bacterium UBA6418
TCAGAATTCTACTGCATCGAGGATGTTTTCTTCCGGCACGATGACGTAGCTGTCCGGCACACGACCGACGATGACCGCTTCGGCGATCTGGTAGCTTCGCCGGATCTCAGCAGTCCGGTTGGTGAACGGCGCGAGCACGCGCACCTGACTCTCTACATTACATTGCACGTAATAGCGCGTCTGATTGATGCCCTGCGTCTCGAACCCCGTGCTGCAGGTGATCTTCGTCAGGCTCAGCGGCTGAACCTTGATTGTCGCGCGAAACGGCAACTGTGATAAGAACCGGCTGCCGGTGAGCACACCCAGATTCACCTCACAGCACGCGATCTCATCCGGATCATAATTTTCCTTTACACCGCCTGCAAACTCCATGACGAGGCGATTTATGAGCTTTGTATCGGGTTCTATATATTGAACCGCACCGCTGTCATCGCGTTCCACATGCAGCAACGGTTCCTCGAACACCATGCTGTCAAAGCCCGCTTTCAGACTCCGGTTAATCTTGACGGCTACCAGATTGACCGCGATATCTTCTGCCGCACCTGCGATATTCTTTCCGTAGGCGTCCTTGAACAGGCACAGACTGCCGCCGATGGCCAGCAGGATGCCCAGTAAAATAATCAGGATTCTGCACTTCACATAAAAATACCCCCTCAGACAGTTTATGCTGCTTGCAGGGGGTTGGTTCCGATTTTCCGTTTCCGCGCGGCAGGCTCCTCACCGCAGTTTTCGGACAGAGGTAGGCTCTAAGCCGCAGCCTCGGGACATCGACAGGCGCAGCGTCCGCAGACGCAGTCTCGTCAGGCGATATCGTCGGGCAATATCTTCAAGCGGTCTTCTCAGGTGGTCAGAATCTTTTTCAGATAGGGGTTCAGCACCTTGATGTACGTGCCTTTCATGCCCAGCGATTTGGTCTCCAGAATGCCGGCACTCTCCATCTTTTTGAGCGCGCTGACGATCACAGAATTGGTCAGCTTATATTTTGCCGCGATCTTGCTGGCTATGATCACATCCTCGTCTTCCTCCATCTGCCCGATGATCTTTTCGAGCGCGTCATGCTCTGAATAAGAAAGACTGCAGATTGCCATATCCACCGCCATGCGCAGATTGCGTTCCCGGATCATTTCCAACTGATCATTGCGCTGGATCTCAAGACCAACAACCGTCGCGCCATATTCGCCGAGCGCCACGTCTTCATCCGAAAACGCTTCCCGATATTTGGCCAAAAGGATCGTACCCAGACGTCGACCGCCGCAGACCGACGGAATGAACAGATGATACTTTTCCGTCATCGGATAATCCTCTCCTAAGATGGCCTGCAACTCCTCGCCGAGCAGATTAACCCGCGTTTCCGGCAGTTTCAGAAGATTCCGGTTGTTTTCCTCTGGAATCTTCTCAAAACCACGCTCGTCCATATAAGTCGAGGTATCCTCGGCATCGGTGTAGCCCGCGCCCAGCACACGACCGTCGGCAGCAATAATGTAGGCGTTGGCGTTGACCAACTCGCTCATGATGAGACTGAGATCCTTATAGGAAAGCTTTCCGGTAGTGCTTTCGCTGAGCACCCAGTTCATTTTTCGGATTTTTTCTAAAAATTCTCTGCCCATTTTCCCATTGTGTTTCCATGCATCAATGCGCGGAAAGCGGGCTTGCCGTTCCATCCGCACATCGGTTTGTTTTTTTCAACTATAAGATATAGCGATCCAGATCCTCCGCGTGGATGGTTTCCTGGAATCTTTCCTTGACGTAATCCTCGTCGATCGTGATCTTTTCTTCTTCCATTTCCGGAATATTGAAGGAAATGTCCTCCAGTAATTTTTCGAGAATCGTATGCAGTCTTCTGGCGCCGATGTTCTCGGTCTGCTCGTTCATCATAAAGGAGATCGTCGCGATCTGATCAATCGCTCCTTCGGTGAACTCCACTTTGATCCCCTCAGTTTCCAAAAGTGCTTTATGCTGCTTGATCAGCGCGTTTTCCGGCTTGGTCAGAATCTCCACGAAATCCTCCTTGCTCAGGCTGTCGAGCGTCACGCGGATCGGAAAACGTCCCTGCAGTTCCGGAATCAGATCCGTCGGCTTCGCGATGTGAAACGCACCGGCGCCGATGAACAGAATATGATCGGTACGTACCGGTCCGTATTTGGTATTGATGACGCTACCCTCTACGATCGGCAGAATATCACGCTGCACGCCCTCGCGGGAAACGTCCGCGCCGGAAGTCATACGGGATCCGGAGGCGATCTTATCAATCTCGTCAATAAAGATAATGCCATTCTGTTCTGCGTTTTCGATGGCTTCGTCGGTCACCTGATCCATGTCAATCAGCTTCTGTGCCTCCTGTTCGCGCAGAATCTTGCGGGCATCCTTAACCTTGCAGTTTTTCTTCTTGGTCTTCGGCGGCATCATATCGCCGAAAATATTGCCGATGGCGATGCTCATGCCCTCGTTGCTCATGTCAAGCTGGTTTCCCTTCGGCGTATCGGTCACTTCGATCTCGATATACTGCTCTTCCAAAAGACCCTGCCGCAGTTGCTGGCGAACCTGATCTCTGGCCATTTCCACGCTGTTTTCCTCCGGAGCTGCGTCCCCCTTGGCTGCCTGGCTATCCAGATACTGCTGCTTCTGGCTGGTATAACCGCCGCTGTTCATGATGAAGTCGAACGGGTTTCTACTCTGCCCCGGTTTTTTCTTGTTCTTGCCCGGAATAATTGCTTCGACGATCTTTTCCTCGGCAATTTCATCGGCGATGCTGTACTTTTCCTCCAGCTTACTCTGCTTGGTCACGCGCATGGATGCTTCTACAAGATCGCGGATCATGGAATCGACATCTCTGCCGACATAGCCGACTTCCGTGAATTTGGTCGCTTCCACCTTCACAAACGGCGCGTCCATCAGCTTGGCCAGTCGGCGCGCGATCTCAGTCTTACCGCAGCCGGTCGGACCCATCATCAGGATATTCTTTGGTGTGATTTCTTCTCGCATTTCGTCGGAAAGCAAGCTTCTGCGATAGCGGTTTCGAAGCGCGATCGCTACGGATTTTTTGGCTTCTTCCTGCCCGATGATATATTTATCCAGTTCCGCTACGATTTCTTTCGGAGTCATGCTGTACAATTTGCTCTTTGCTGCCATGTTGGAACCCCCTTATAACTTTTCTACGGAAATATTGCTGTTTGTATAGACGCAGATTGAGCTTGCGATGCGCAGGGATTCGCGCACAATGGCTTCCGCGTCCATGTCGGTATTGTTAAACAACGCGTCAGCTGCTGCGTAAGCAAAGTTGCCGCCGGAGCCGATGGCGACAAAGTCCTGATCCGGCTCAATGACCTCGCCGTTACCGGAGATGACCAGCATGGAGTCCTTGTCCGCAACGATCATCAGGGCTTCCAGACTACGCATACCCTTATCGGAACGCCAGATCTGTGCCAGATCCACAGCTGCTTTTTTGAGATTGCCGGAATGTTCCTCCAGTTTCTTCTCAAATTTTTCTGTCAGCGCGAACGCATCCGCTACAGAACCCGCAAATCCTGTCACAACAGTGTTCTTATAGATTTTTCTTACTTTTTTCGCACCATTTTTCATAATGGTGTGCTCGCCCATCGTCACCTGTCCGTCTCCGCCGATGCAGACATCATCTGGGCCGCGTCTTACCGCGCAGATTGTGGTTGCATGAAATTGTACCATCCTTCTACTCCTCCTGTTTTATTCCTTATATCCACATTTATCATTGGAACATGCATATTTCGTGGTTTTTGTGTGTTTTTCCAGTAAAAGTTCGCCGCACTGCGGACATTTACGGTCGGTCGGCTTGTACCAGTAAGCGCGCGTGCAGGTTGGATAGTTACTGCATCCGTAAAAAATCTTGCCGGAACGTCCACGCTTGGCAACAATGTCACCGCCGCAGTCCGGACATTTGATGCCGGTCGTTTTCACGATTGGCTTGGTGTTTTTGCATTCCGGATAGCCGGTGCAGGCCAGAAACTCTCCGAATCTTCCGGATTTTACAGCCATCGGTTTACCGCAGAGTTCACAGACTTCATCGGTGATCTGTTCAGGCAGCTCAACCTTTTCGATGGCCTGGTCGGCAATCTCCAGTTCTTTTTCAAACGGGCCGTAAAAATCTCGAACCACCTGCTTCCAGTTTAACTTTTTTGTCTCGACATCATCAAGCTTATCTTCCATTTCAGCCGTAAATCCGGTATCGACAATCTCCTTGAAATACTCCTCCATCAGCTGCGTGACCAGAAATCCAAGATCCGTCGGCACCAACACCTTCTTTTCGCGAGCGATGTATTTTCGTTCCAGAATTGTGGCGATGATTGGCGCATAGGTACTCGGGCGGCCGATATTTTTTTCTTCCAGTTCCTTGACCAGACTGGCTTCGGTGAATCTGGCCGGTGGTTCGGTAAACTTCTGCTCCGGCAGCATTTCTTCCGCTCTGAGCGTTTCTCCCTCTACAAGCTCCGGCAGGAGCTTATCCTTGTCTTCGTCGAAGTTCGGTGAATAGACTTTCTGATAACCGTCAAAGATCAGCTTGGAACCGGATGCTTTCAGCCCGTAAGAACCGTTTTCGATGCTGACCTGCATGCTGTCAAACACCGCCGACGCCATCTGACTGGCAAGGAAACGCGTCCAGATCAGCTTATACAGATTGTACTGATCCTTGGTCAGCGAGTCCTTTATGGACTCCGGATCCAGGGTGATATTGCTAGGCCGGATCGCCTCGTGCGCATCCTGGATATCTTTTTTCTTATTCGTATAAAGATTGTTCGCGGTATAATTTTTGCCGAAATTCTCTTCGATATACGCGTGTGCCATAGCCTTCGCTTCTTCCGAGATACGCACCGAGTCGGTTCGGATATAGGTCACAAGACCGACGGTTCCCGCACCCTTGACTTCTACGCCCTCGTAGAGCTGCTGCGCGACCATCATGGTCCGCTTGGTCGTGAAATTCAGCTTATTGGCAGCGTCCTGCTGCAGGCTGCTGGTCGTGAACGGTGCGAACGGTCTGCGTTGCCGTTCCCTACGCACGATGGAGGAAACCCGATAGCTACCGCCTGCGAGATCCGCCAGTACCCGGTCAGCCTCGGCCTTACTTGCAAGGCTGATCTTTTTCCTCTGATATTCCGCGACTTTGGCCGTAAAGACTTTTCCTTTTTTGAACTTAACCTGAATATTCCAGTATTCCTGCGGCACGAAACGTTTGATCTCGTTTTCGCGGTCGCAGATGATCTTCAGTGCTGCGGACTGCACTCTGCCTGCGCTTAACCCTCTGCGGATCTTGCGCCACAGAAGCGGGCTGATCTGGTAACCGACCAAGCGATCCAACTCACGTCTTGCCTGCTGCGCGTCCACCAGTCCGATGTCGATGGCACGTGGCGCTTTCACTGCTTTTTTGATCGCGTCTTTGGTAATCTCATTGAATACGATCCGGCACGGCTGCGCAGGATCCAGTCCCAAAAGATAGGCCAGATGCCATGAGATTGCTTCACCTTCACGATCCGGGTCGGTCGCCAGATAGATCTTCCCGGCCGCCTTGGCCTCTTTTTTCAGTTCCTTGATCAGATCACCCTTTCCGCGGATTGAAATATACTGCGGTTCAAAATCATTTTTCACATCGATCCCCAGTTTGCTCTTCGGCAGATCCCGGACATGACCGACAGAAGCAATGACCTTATAGGATGATCCGAGATATTTCCCGATCGTCTTTGCTTTAGATGGGGACTCCACAATCACCAGAGTCTTTTTGGCAGCACTTGCTTTCGCTCTGCTCTTTCCTTTATCGGTCTTACCTGCCGCCGCCGTCTTTTTCGCTGTTTGAGTTGCCATGATTCCTCCACAAAATGTTATTTTCCTGCTTTATTATTTGCTGTACACACAAATCAGTATCCTCATAGAAACATATATTAGTACGAAATTCAACATTTTGCAATAAAAATTTTTCCGAAGTGGTAGGCAACCAGTCCTTTGATCTCCAAAACGCCGAGAATTCCGTTGATTGCTACGGGATCTTTTCGCAAAGCTTCACACAGAAAATCGATGTTCGTTTCTCCCTGTTCCATTACCAGCCGGTAGACTGCTTGTTCATCTGCGCCCAGTTTCTGCGTTTCCTCCGCTGTCAGTGTCGGCGTGATCCCCATACCGAGGAAAATATCATCGATCACGGCGATCGGTGTCGCGCCATCCGTCAGAAGTTTGTTGCACCCCAGACTGCAGGCGCTGGTGATGTTGCCTGGAACCGCATAGATTTCCCGTCCGAGCACCGCCGCATGCTCTGCTGTGATCAACGCACCGCTGTTGGTACCGGCTTCCGCGACGACAGTGGCTTCGGCAAGCCCCGCGATGATGCGGTTTCGCTGTGGAAACGTGTACGGTCTGGGCTGCATGCCGGGCGGAAACTGGGAAAGCAGCAGTCCTTTCTGTGCGATTTCTTCGTAAAGCTGGCGGTTCTCCGGCGGGTAGCAGATGTCCACGCCGCTTCCCAGCACCGCGATCGTTTTGCCGCCTGCGCGCAAAGCACCCAGGTGCGCGAAACGATCGATACCTTTCGCCATGCCGCTGATCAGGACGATCTCGTTCTGCGCGGCGGTCTTTCCGATCTGCATGGCGACTCGCTTGCCGTATTCGCTGCATTTACGGGAACCGACCACCGCCAGCCCTCGCTGCTGCAGCAGAGAAAGCTCTCCGATACCGTACAGCACCTGCGGCGGATCCGGTATCGAACGCAGTATAACCGGGTAACGAGGATCTTCCTTGGGGATCGTCTCGATCTTCAAAACCGGCTTCATGCTTCGTCCCTCTCGTCAAAGAACCGGGTGTACTGCAGTGCGCCCGCCAGGTGCGGCTGCCCGATGACTGCGTCACCTCGCACATCCGCGATCGTCCGCGCCAGCTTCAATATTTTATGATAACGCCGCGGACTCAGGTGGTATCGCTCGTATGCCAAACGCAGAAACGCTTTTCCGGCTTCATCCGGCATGCAGAATTCCTGCAGCTGTGCCTCGTGCATGGCGGCATTGCAGCGGACGCAGCTCCCTGCAAAGCGTGTTTTCTGTATCTCGCGTGCGCGTAGGACTCTTTCCCGCATCTCGGCAGAGGAGCCGGTCGCCGGCGCATGCAGCGCTTCGTAGTCTGCCCGGCGGATCTCCACACACATATCGATGCGTTCGCAAAGCGGCCCGGACAGATGCGCGCGATATTTGTCAATCTGCGTCCGACTACAACTGCAAGGATGCGTTTCATCGCCCAGATAGCCGCATGGGCAGGGGTTCGACGCGGCAACCAGCGAAAACTCCGCCGGGAACACGTAGCGTTGTCCGCGGCGAAGCAGCCGGATTTCGCCCTCTTCCATCGGCTTCCGCAACAGTTCTGTTTTTTGACGCCCGAATTCCAGAAATTCATCCATAAAAAGAATGCCGTTATGCGCCAATGAGACCTCACCGGGCTGCGGGTCATTGCCGCCTCCGAGCAGCCCGGCCGGTGTGATCGTGTGATTCAGTTCCCGGAACGGCCGCCTGCGAATGATCGGCGTGTTTTCATCCAATTTGCCGGCAACGGAATAGATCATGGAGGTTTCCAATTGTTCTGCCTGTGTCATTTCCGGCAAAATCGTCGGGATTCTGCGAGCCAGCATGGTCTTACCGGTTCCCGGTGAACCGATCAGCAAGATCCCATGCCCGCCGGAAACTGCCGTGACGATTGCCTCCTTAGCTGCAAACTGTCCCTTGACGTCCGCAAAATCCAGTTCCGCACTTTGTGCTGCATCTTCCTCAGAGGTTTCGGCCATCTGCATATTGCCGGTATGCGCTTCGACCGTATGCGCGCCTTGGAGTGTCTGCCGGGAACCGGTTGTATATACGCCTTGCCACATCCGCCGCAGATCAGTGCTTGGCTTCGCCGCTTCACCGCGCAGCACGGCGATCAGCTTTCTCAAGTCCTGCACAGCTATGACGCTCGTTCCGGAATCTCTGGCCGCCAGACCGGCCTCTCGCAGGTTTGCCTGCGCCAGATAGACTTCCCGCATATTGCCGTTGAGCCCGCACATCATCGGCAAGACGCCGCGCACGCCCTGCACTTCTCCGCTCAAGTTCAGCTCTCCGAGAAAGGCTCTGCCGACCAGCGCCTCCTGCCGGATGAGCCCCTGTGCCGCCAGGATCGCGACCGCGATCGCCAAATCATAATGACTTCCGCTCTTTCGCACCCATGCCGGAGACAGGTTGACTGTAAGCCTCCCTTTCGGATAGGTGAAGCCGCTGTTGAGAATAGCCCCGCGCACACGCTCTGCGGATTCCTTAACTGCGGTATCACCCAGACCGATCACATGATAGGCCGGAAGCCCGTGTTCTGCGACAGCCTCCACGGTTACTTCCATGCCACGGATACCCGAAAGTCCGGCTGTTTTTGTAATGGCAAGCATGCTCTTATTCCTCCTTTTTCTCTTCTCTTGTAAATTTTCTGCTACATTACCAGACCGGTCAAGTGTTCGGCGTGAATCTCAATCACCGCAAACTCCACTTCCCAGCAAGGCATTTCTGTCTCTAAGTCGGATCCTAAATCCGATCCCTGCGTGAATTTCCGCGCTTGTCCGGATCCATATGCCTGCAGGAAAACCTGCGCCACCGCCCGCATATGTCGCTGTTTTTGCCGGTTGACCGCTTCCCGCCCAGCCCCGTACGCTTGGTTGAACCGTGTTTTGACTTCCACGAAGGACAGCAGTCCGTCCCGCTCCGCAATGATGTCGATCTCTCCCAAACGACAGGAAAAATTACGCCGGATGATCCGATACCCCCGCTGCAAGAGCAGCAGCTCCGCCAGATCTTCCCCGGCTCTGCCGATCTCCTTGCGATAATCTTGTTTGTTTTTCTTCTCTTCCATTGTTTTGCACACCTCTATTTCATTGTTTTATATAAATGCTATAACATTTTACATTTAATGTCAATGCATTTCAGGAATTTTTTTCTATATTTCGTGCAAGGATCTTAGGTAGATCTTTGGTATTCCTGGAAATCGCTACAAGCACCGTCGCCAGTTCCGTCGCCTCGTTGTAATTTTTTTGAGGTAAAAGAAAAAACGCAAGACAGGCCTTGAAACTCCTGTCGAACTTTGTCGAACCAGGGCGGCCGTTGCGTTTTTGAAAAAGTCTTTTTAATTTACACAAGGAATTTTGCATTATCTGGAAAAAGCCTTGTGTTTTTGCATGTCGAGGAAAAAAATACGCAATCACCCCTCTTTTTTATGCAAAAAAGAGGGGTGATTGCGTAAATTCTTGCGTTTTTGAACATCACAAGTATAAAAATCCAAATCCAGACGGCTGCGGCTTTCTCCACTCTTCATGGTCGCTTTCCGCAGTGCAGCAACCCGTCATCCTTCAGCGCCGGGCGTCGCCGCTTTTCGCGCAGCGTCCTTCATTTCCCGGCGCAGCGACCTCGCAGCCAAGTCCTCAGCCGTCGGCGCGGCGGTATGGTCGGAGCGATACCATCCTTTTCCTGAAAGAGCAGGGTTCGGATCGCATAGGCTACCCCCTCATCCTCATTGCTCAGCGTCACACAATCCGCGGCTTCTTTCACATCGTCCGTCGCGTTTCCCATCGCGACGCCGAAGCCGCATTCGGTGATCATCGCCTTGTCATTCGGGCTGTCGCCGAACGCAATGACCCGCTCCAATCCAAACCCCAGCCGCCGACAGACCTCTGCCATTGCGCTGGCCTTGCTGGTGGTTTCCCCGCCGATCTCCACGTTGTGAAGTGTGGAAGATGTTACCGTCATATGCGGCATTGCAGCCAGCCGCGCCCACATCGCCATGCGATCCGCCTGCGACGCGAAATGGATGTTGATGTTCTCAATGCAAGCGCGGTGCTCCCGTAGCAGGTCGTAGATGCCATCCACCGGGATCCGCGTCCGCAATACATAGTTCGCACTCATAAAATCCGAACCGTTTCGCGCAAGGTCGTCATACACGCTGCGATCGATATAGGCCTTTCCTCCGGTAAAGACCTCGACCGGATGCCCGGCCTGCGGCAAGATATCCAGTGCCGCCTCCACCGCCGCAGGATGCAGATAATCCGAATAAAGGAACTCTCCCGTCGCAGCGTCGGAAATATGCGCGCCGTTGGAGGTGATGATATACTGCAGACCCACGATCTGCTTCACGCGCTCCGGGAGAGCCGCATACACTCGTCCGGTCGCGATGACCACGTGGATCCCGCGCCGGATCGCTTCTTCCAGCGTCTCTTTGGTTCGCCGGGTCAGACCGCTGCGTGTCAGCGTCGTACCGTCCAGATCCAGCGCGATTACGCGCAGCGTATGAAAGTCAAAGTCAAACGCTGCGTTGCTGTCAAGCCCCGCGCAAAGCTGTGGAACTGCTCTCTTTCTGATATTCTGATCCCTTGTCATCACTGCTTTCCCGCCTCCAGACAATCTAAAAATTCCTGATTATATTTACGCACCTGCTTCATAGTCGCTGAACCGTCATGACCCGGATAGATTGTATACTCGTTCGACCAGTGATTGATCACCTCCCGGCAGGAACGAATCATATCCTCCTGGCTGCCATCCGCCAGATCGGTTCGCCCAAGATCCGTGTCGAAGATCGTGTCGCCGGTGAACACGACCTTGCTCTTTTTCGAAAGGATGCAGATCGAACCGCGCGTATGCCCCGGCGTATGATAAACCCGGAGGATCTCCCCGTCCAGATCAATCTCGTCACCATCCGTGAGTAGACGGTCAACCGGCTGCCGGTAGACAAACGCATCCTGCTCGTGCATCATGACCGGACAGCCGAAATATTCGCGGATCTTTTCCGCGCCGCCTACATGATCGTAGTGGTGATGTGTCAGAATCACACCCCGCATCCGAAATCCTTCTTCTTCAATATAGGAGATGAATCGCTTCGGTTCGTAGCCCGGATCAATGACATAACAGCTTGTACCGCTGCTGCGGCTGATCACATATCCGTTGCTTTTCAAACTTCCACCAATAAATCGTTTAATCTTCATAATCGTTCCTGACTTTCTGCTTTACGCTTTGTAGATTCTCATTGCTGCATTTTACAAAGGTTTAACCTTGTCCGCCTGCATTTCTATTGTACATGAAATGGATGGGACTTGCAAATTATAAATAATATGTTAGAATATATTCGTTAACATCCGATTCCGGCAGCTTTCAGCAAAGTTTTCGTTTTTGCAAGGTCTGCCGAGAATCCGCACAGGAGGTTTCTATGAAAATAGCCATTGTCGGAGCCGGCAAGCTGGGGATGAAAGTGACCAACGCACTTGTCGGCGGCGACCATTCCATTACCATTATTGACAAAAATGAAGCCGTGATCAGCCGCATCGCGCAACAGTACGATGTTATGACCGTTGTCGGCAACGCCAAGCAGGTCAGCCTGCTCAAAAAAAATTCCATCAATACATTCGATTTTCTCATCGCCTGTACGGACAGTGACGAGAAGAATATGATCATCGCTTCTTTCGCCAAAAAAATAGGTTGTTCCAAAGTCATCGCCCGTGTACGGGATCCGGAACATATGAACCAGATAGATTTTATCAAAGAAACGCTGCACATTGACCATATTGTCAATCCGGATCTTTCCATCACGCTGGAAATTTATAAATACTTAGTCGAAAAATATACGCTGACCAACGGAATTTTCTCAAGCGGCAAGGTCGCCATGGTACAGTTTAATGTCCGTCGGATGAGCCGCTTGATCAACCTCACCATGCGCCAGGTACCGGAGCTTTTGCCGAATATGCTGATCGTGGCGATCTCCCGCAACGGCAAGATCATCATTCCGCACGGTGATACAACCGTTGAGGATCATGATACCGTCTATCTGATCGGGGAAAAAAGCGAGATCACCGAGCTGCACAACCGCGTCTATGAGCGTGGCAAATATACCAACCTGCAAAAAGTCATGATCGCCGGCGGCGGCAAGACCGGATTCTATCTGGGCAAACGGCTTTCGGAATTCGGTATCGCCGTCAAGATCATCGAAAAAGACAAAAATCGATGCTACTACCTATCCACGCATCTGGATGATGTCATGATTCTTCATGGAGACGCGACGGATCAGTCTCTTCTGGAAGAAGAAAATCTGGATGAAATGGATGCTTTCGTTGCCGCCACAGGTCTTGATGAAGAAAAT
Organism: Firmicutes bacterium UBA6418; assembly: GCA_002439735.1. Classification (GTDB taxonomy): domain Bacteria; phylum Bacillota; class Clostridia; order Peptostreptococcales; family Anaerovoracaceae; genus CAG-238. Next base: position 12,139 of record DJPG01000036.1, read on the forward strand.
CTGCTGTTGGCATTGATTGCGAAACAGGCTAAGGTAGAAGACGTTATTTCCAAGGTCAGCCGCGAAAGCTACAAGGACTTGATCGAGCAGATGGGTATTGATATGGTGCTGAATCCGCTCGACATCGTCGCCAGTACGATCCTGCGTTACATTCAGGGCTCCAGACGCATCATTTCTTCCCTGTTGATTCAGGGACAGGCGGAGATCATGGAGATCATCGCCACCAATGATATGAAACTTGCCAACATTCCGCTGCATGAGATCCAATTGCCGGACGGTGTGCTGATCGCCGCGATCCACAGAGGCAATCATGTCATCATTCCAAACGGACAAACCATGATTCAGGAAGATGATAAGGTGACGATCTTTTGTCTTCTTTCCGACATCGGTGAACTGGAGAAGCTGATGACGGTCAAACGCGGCTTTTTAGGTCAGATTGAAACGAAAGGAATTTTATGAGCAGTCGACTTCAAAATGCGATTCGTATTCAGGGCGCGTTGCTCCTGGTGCTTGCTGCGTCTATGCTGCCGCCACTTATTTTGGCGGTGGCCTATCACGAAAAGAGCTCTGTCGGAGCATTTACCGCGGTTTCCGCGTTGTGTCTGCTTTGCGGACTTTTTATCCGGCAGTTCTTCAGGCCTTCCCACGAAAAAATGAAAGTCCGAGATGGTTTTCTGGTTGTGTCGATCAGTTGGCTTCTCTGTTCGATCATCGGAGCGATGCCTTTCTGTCTGTCCGGTGCCATCCCGTCCGCCGCGGATGCGTTTTTTGAATCCTGCTCCGGCTTCAGCACCACAGGCTCTTCAGTTTTAACTGATGTCGAAGTTCTGCCAAAATCCGTTCTGTTTTGGCGATCCTTTACGCACTGGCTGGGCGGTATGGGGATCGTCGTCTTCGTGATGGCACTGCTCCCAGTACTCGGTATCAGTGGACAGATCGCCGCCAACGCGGAAACCCCCGGTCCGACGAAGGACAAGCTGACCGCGCATTTTTCGGATACTGCCAGAAACCTCTATCTGCTCTACCTGCTTTTTACGCTTGCGGAAGTGTTGCTTCTCAAGTTTGGTGGCATGAGCTTCCTTGATGCCTTTATCCACAGCTTCGGAACGATCGGAACCGGTGGCTTGTCCAACTATAATGACAGTGTCGGGCACTTTGACAGTCCGTACATTCAGATTGTCATCCTGCTTTTCATGATCCTGGCCGGTACAAATTTCAACTTGCTTTATATGGCGAAAAAACGCGGCATGGATGTGCTCCTGCACGATGAGGAGACTCGCTTTTACCTCGCTGTCATAGGAATCGCGACGCTCTTGGTCTTTGCCGCCAATCAGATCTTTTCACATTTTCAGCAGCCTCTGCGCTCACTTTTGGACAGTGCTTTTCAGGTTGTTTCCATCATAACGACGACCGGTTATGCGACAGCAGACTATGACGTATGGCCAACCTTTTCTAAAATGGTCATTTTGTGCCTGTTCTTTTTCGGAGGCAGCTCTTCCTCCACATCCGGAGGGATCAAGTGTGTCCGTGTTTTGGTCTGTCTGAAATTGATTCGCAGAAGTTTTTCCCTGCGCCTGCATCCGAACCGGATCGTTCCGATCACGCTCAATGATGCGGAACTCCCGACTGATGTGATCATAAAGATCACAAATTTTGTCCTGACTTATATTGTGGTGATCTTTGTCGGCACACTTTTACTATCCGTGGATAATCTGGATTTTATTTCTAGTTTTTCTGCGGCTGCAACCTGCGTCGGCAACATCGGACCCGGCTTCAATCTGCTAGGTCCAACCTGCAATTTCTCGATCCTTTCGGACTTCTCGACCGTCGTATGCGCCTTTCTGATGCTGGCGGGCAGGTTGGAGCTGATCACAGTTTTCGCCTTATTTTCAAAGTATTACTGGAATCCGAACAAAACAAAGTAAAGGGGCTTTATCATGCATATTAATTTTCGTGTATTTATCAAAATACTGGGAATCCTGACTCTGCTGGAAGGGCTTTTTATGATGCCCTGCGCGGCGGCGGCAGTTCAGTTTCAAGAGTGGAAAGCAGCCTCCCCTCTTTTTGTGGTCAGCCTTTTTTGCATCTGCATCGGCTTCGTGATCCTGACGCAATTTCATTACGATAAGATTCACCTGCACTTCCACGAAGGCTATTTAATCGCCTGTTTCAGTTGGATTTACTGTTCTGCCATCGGTGCGCTCCCGTTTTATTACTGCGGACAAGGTTTTTCCTTTATCAGCTCCTACTTTGAATCCGTAGCCGGTTTTACAACGACCGGCTGCACGGTCTTCGAACTGGAGGTTCTGCCGCGCTCCCTGCTGCTGTGGAAGTCCGTTTCCAACTGGCTGGGCGGTATGGGGATCCTCGTTCTGCTGGTTTCGATCTTTCCATCTCTTGGAATCAGCGGACAGTCCATTGCCTCGGTAGAAGCGACCGGGCCGACCGTTGAAAAAATAGGCGGGCATTTTTCCGATACGGGAAAATTTCTCTATACAACCTACATCGTCTTTTCGGCGGCAGAATTCATCCTGCTTTTACTGGGACCGCTGAGTCCGTTTGACGCGCTGGTCAATACCTTCAGCAGCATCAGCACTGCCGGGCTTGTGATCACATCCGGCAATGCCGCAGCCTTTACTTCCACCTATATCAGAGCTGTTGTCATGCTGTTTACGATCCTTTCATCCTTAAACTATACGCTTTACTACTCGATGCTCAAGGGCGATTTCCGGTCGTTTTTCAAAAACATTGAGGTTCGCGGCTTCGCAGTCATCATCGCCGCAGCGACCCTGCTGGTCGCCTTTTCGCTTTGGATCACAGGTACCTATTCCAGCCTGTGGCAGGCAGTCAAAGACGGAATTTGTCAGGTTGTCTCCTTTATTTCCACCTCCGGCTATTATGTATGCGATTATCCGGAATGGCCGACCTTTACGATCGTGGTGCTGTTCAGTCTGCTGTTTATCGGCGGCTGCTGTATGTCCACCTCCGGCTCGTTGAAAGTTGTCCGGATCATTGTGCTGCTCAAGCTGGTCAAACGCGGCATTTTCAAGCAGATCCATCCGAATGCGGTCAAGGCAGTTGTGCTGGACGGCAAGGCACTTCCCGCAGAGAGAGTTTCAGCGATCACGACACACATCCTGCTGTTTTTCGGAGTGTTCTTCTTTTCCTGCCTGATGCTGTCACTCAACAACTTCGACCTGGAAACTACGCTGTCGACCGCATTGGCACTGTTCACCAATACCGGTATGGCCATGGGTGAAGCCGGATGCAGCGGCTATTTCGGCATGTTCAACGGGTTCTCACAGTTCTTCATGACCTTCCTGATGATCGCCGGAAGACTGGAGATCTACGCCGTTCTGCTGCTGTTCTCCCGTACTTTCTGGAGCCTGGATCGTGTAAAAACACTGTAATTTGCACAGCGTGTGCGGAAAGTCCACATCGCGCGTATAGAATCCTTGCAAATGCATAGACTATCGACAAAAGCAAAAAGACGCTGCAAAGCGTCTTTTTCGTATCTCGGAGGTTTTGATATGCTTGTCAAAGATCTGATGTCGTCTTATATCACTTCGGTTCGCGCCGAGGATCCCACAGAAGCCGTTATCGCGCGTATGCGCAGTGAAAATGTCGGCTTGATTCCAGTCTGCGATGTACAGAACCATCTGCTGGGCGTGATCACCGACCGCGACATCCTGATGCGCGACGGCTTTGGCAAAACCGCGCAGGCGATCATGACACCTGACCCGGTCACCACATC
>DJPG01000036.1:15926-45224 GCA_002439735.1 Firmicutes bacterium UBA6418
CCCAAAGAAGATATCCACGCCGCCGCCCTCAAATTTTCCGCGCACGGCGTACGGCGGCTTCCGGTCGTAGAAAACGAAAAGCTGGTCGGCATCCTCTCTCTTAAGGATCTTGCGAAGAAGCGCATTTTTATCGCTGAAATCGGTCACATCATCTACGAGATCAGCAACCGCTGATCGCCTCCGAACGGCATGATCTTGACCGCTTCTTCTTTGAAACAAACCTTTTGCAACATCTGTTTTCGCTTCTAACAAAGAAAAAGCTCTTTTTCAAGAGCTTTTTAATTCTCCAAGATCGCAAAGTCGATCTGCTGTTCCGCCGGCCGCGCGTCCAGTACGCGGATCCGCACGCGCTCGCCGAGCTGATACGGATGTCTGAGGTTACGCGCAAAGGCCATGCCTTCGACGGTGTTTGGCAGCTCGACATAGACACCGAATTCCGTTACCCCGCTGATGATTCCTTCCGCTTCTTCGCCGATATGATCCAGCATATACTGGCATTTTTTGAGCTTATCGACTTCTCGTTCCAGTTCCTGCGCCTTGCGTTCGGTGCGGGAGGAAATATCCGCAGCTTGCACGACGTCATCCCGGTATTTTGCGAGTTTCGCCTCCGTCATGCGATTGTTGACGGACTCCTTAATGATGCGATGGATCATCAGATCCGGATAGCGCCGGATCGGCGATGTAAAGTGACAGTAATAGCGGAATGCCAGGCCAAAATGCCCACCGCATTCCGGGCTGTAATAGGCCTTTTTCATCGTCCGCAGCATGACACGGTTGACCACGCCCTCATAAGGTTCGTCCTCAATGGCTGCGATAATGTCCGCCAGCGTCTTCGGGTAGATATTGTCCGGATTACCTTTGAGATGGATCCCGAAATTCATCAAGAAAGCCTTTAAGTCCATCATTTTCTCTGGATCCGGCTTTTCGTGCACGCGATAGATAAACGGATAGTTCATCCAGAAAAAGTGTTCTGCCACCGTTTCGTTGGCGATTAGCATGAACTCCTCGATCATACGGTTCGCGCTGCGGCGCTCTGCCGGATGGATCGATGTCGGATGTTCGTTTTCATCGAGCTCGATTTCCGCTTCCGCAAGATCAAAGTCCAGACTTCCCTGCTGCTTCCGTTTATGCCGGAGAATCTGCGCCAGCTCACCCATCGTGCGGATATCATCTAGCAGGAACGCATACTTTTCGCGCAAGTTCCGCATGCGTTCCGGATCCGGCTGTTCGCCGCCATCCGTGGGGTTCTCGCATGGCAGATCCGTATCTTCCAGCAGATCCGAAACATCGTCGTAAACCATGCGTGCTTTGGAGTTGATGATCGATTCCTTGATCTCGTGATCAACGACGTTTCCCTGCGCATCGATTTCCATGATGCAGGAAAGCGTCAAACGATCCTCGCCAGCGTTCAGGCTGCAGATGCCGTTGGAAAGCACCTTGGGCAGCATCGGTACGACGCGGTTGATCAGATAAACACTGGTACCGCGCTTCAGGGCTTCGCGATCCAGCCAGCCGTCCTCTTCCACATAATGACTGACGTCCGCGATATGAACGCCGAGGCGATAATTGCCGTTCGCAAGTTTCGAAACCGATACCGCATCATCCAGATCCTTGGCGTCCGGCCCGTCGATCGTAAAAATCGTTTCTCCGCGCAGATCCAGCCGTCTTGCGATCTCCTCCGCAGTGATCTCCTCTTTGGCGCGCGCTTTGGTCTCTGCGTTGACACGGCTCGGAAACGTTTGAAACAAGCCGTAACTGCGAATCATACCGAGCACGTCGCTGCCGATCTGCCCTTTTTTAGCAACGATCTCCGTGACCTTTCCTTCCAGACTGTGCTGCCCGTCCGGATACTGCGTGATCTTCGCTACCACCTTGTCCCCGCTTGCGGCACCCCGAAAGGCGTCCTTACGGATATAGACATCTTCCTGCAACTTGCGATCATCCGGAACGACAAATCCGAAATGCCGGTTTTTTTGAAACGTACCTACGACCTCAGTCACCGCACGCGCCAGAATTTTTGTGACCACGCCTTCCTTGGATTTTGTCCAAAGATGCGGCGGCAGCAGCGTCACTTCTGCCGTATCGCCGTTCATGGCGCCGCCCAGATTGTCCGGCGCGATGAAAATGTCACTGCCCACTTCCCGCCGCAGGAACGCAAATCCGCGCGCATGTTTTTCGATGATGCCAACAACCGGTTCTGCGGAGGTCTCCGCAGTTTCCTCCGGTAAAGCGAGATGGATCCGGAACGTACCGTCAGTGCCGATGCCGCGGAGCGGCTTCGGCACGCTGCCTGCATGACGGCGGTCTGCGCGGTCGCGGCGGCGATGGCGCGCTGCCTTGGTTGGATGGGTTCTTTTATGCTTCATATTTGCCTCTCACATTGTTCTCTGTTCTTTGCTGTTTTCGCTTACAGCAAGCCGTGCGCTTTCGCTTCGTCGGTCAGAAGCTCCCGGAAGTCCGGATGCGCGATGCGGATCAGCGCTCTTGCGCGGTCTGCCATGGTCAGCGGCTTCAGATTGACGCAGCCGTACTCGGTCGCCACATACTGTACGTCGGAACGCGGCGTGGTCACGACCGATCCTGCCGGAAACGCCGGTACGATCTTGCTCACACGTTTTCCATTCTTCAGGAAGCTGGAAGTCGTGACGATAAAAGATTTTCCTCCGTCCGACCACTGCGCCCCGCGAACAAAGTCTGCCTGCCCGCCGGTTCCGCTTTGCTGATTCCATGCTATGCACTCGGAAGCGCATTGTCCGTAAAGGTCGATCGACATGGTGCTGTTGATCGATATCATCTTCTTATTCTGCGCAATGATCCGCGGATCATTCGCGTAAGGGAACGGGACGCAGTACATCGTAGGGTTCTTGTCCAGGAAACGGTACAGCTTTTCATCTCCCAGTGCAAAAGCATACACATTTTTTCCGTCCAGAAATTCCTTATACTTGTTTGTAACGTTTCCGTTCTCGATCAGATCCAGCATCGGCTGATTGAACAACTCGGTATGGATTCCCAGATCATTTTTTTCTTTCAGCCCGTAGCCGATCGCTGTCGATACATTGCCCAGTCCCAGCTGCAGCGTCGCACCGTCCGGAACCTCCGGCAAGATCAGTTCCGCCAGCTTTTTCGCGGTTTCATCGCTTTCCGGCACTTCATAGCTTTGGATCGGACGATCCATCTCCACCAAGGCATCCGCTTCGGATACGTGGATCCGATTATGCTCGCCAAGCACATACGGAACGTCTTGATTCACCTGCAGGATCACGGTCTTCGCTGCTTCTTTGATCGCCTCTCCGCAGGCGACACCGGAAGCGCCGTAAGAGCAATACCCGTTTTCATCCGGTGCGGAAACTTCAAAGAAGGCGACATCCGGTCTTGCGGTCTCTCCTGCCCAGATGTTCACCTGCGACAGATGCACCGAGGTAAAATCGAACGGGAGTCCGCTCCGATAGACCTTTCGTTCTCCGACGCCGACAAAATAGGTCAGATAGCGGAACGGATTGTCCTCGATCTCATCATAGACCGGCGATGGTTCAAACGCCTGGCTGCTTTGAATTTCTACGTTTTCCAGTTCATGTCTCCGGTCCCAGAGCGCGGCAAGCAGACCGTACGCCACACTGGACGCGGTCCCCGCGTAGACTCTGTCGCCGGACCGAACAAGCTTTACCGCTTCCGCAGCGCTCATCCGCTTTGCTTCATAGTCCTTTTTCCAATTCATGTTTCTCCTCACATCATTCACACTACGCACACGGACGCTCCGAATACCGATCCGAAAAATCCGCACGCAAAAGAGCCGCCATGCGGCCCTGTTGTCGACACATACATCTTAAAGTATACGAGTCTTTGACGAGAAAGTCAAGGATTTGCAAGAGAAGCGTCAGTCTCATGCAAAAAAGAGCGGTCGTCCCGGCGTTTTTTCCGTCAGGTCGACCGCTTCTGTTTGTGCGGTGTCGATGAGAGGACACGGCCGGCATGCTGCCGATCATCCGGAGGCTGCCGCCGCCTTTGATCCCCGCACTAGTTTGTACGGTTGTCCGCTGCGTCATCGCCTACCTTGTCACTGCGATTGGCATTGTCAACGTCTTCGGTTCCGCTTCCGTCCAATTTGTTGTCATGGTTCTTATCCGCATCCTTGTCTGCCGGATTGTCGCCGTCTAAGTCATCCTCGAGGTCCTCTGCCAGACCCTGATGATCGTTGACACTGTCATTGACACCGTCATTAACACCGTCGTTATTCGCATCCTTGGCACAGCCGGTAAACGCAAAGACAAAAATCATCATCAACGCGAGCAGAAACACCATGCTTCTCTTTTTCATAAAAGCAAGCTCCTTTCATTTTCTTTCCTACGTTCCTATTTTGAGCACTTTTTTTTATTCTATACATCTCGCTGAAAAGAAGCAAAAACAGCAGTGCAAACGGATCACGAGGATCCGCCGCAGCTGCTGCTTTGTCATTTTTGTTTGATTTATTTTTGTATGACTTTGTATATCCTATTCGCTCTTGATCGCTTCCAGTGCCGGGATCTTCACGGCTTTGTTTGCCGGATAATAGCCGGACACCAGACCGATGAAAATGGAGAACGCGATGGCGAAGAGGATCAGCCACAGCGGGATCACCGAAATCCGGCTGACGTTTTCCCCGCCGAAAACTGCCATCTTAAAGGCGTCCATGGTAAATCCCTGCCCGATGGATACGATGTCGATGATCCACGATATCACGAGACTCACGATGCTGCCGGAGATGCCGCCAAGCAGTCCAATTGTACCGGCTTCCATCAGAAACAGTGCGCGAATATCGCGAATATAGCATCCAAGCGCTTTCATAATGCCGATTTCCTTGGTTCGCTCGGAAATGGACATGACCATCGTATTGGTGATGCCAATCGCGGCAACAAAGAGCGAGATCGCGCCCAGTCCGCCCAGCATCAATTGGATCTGACGAGAACTTTTTTCTAGTTCTTCGCGCATACTGGACATGGAATAGGTGTAATAGCCCTGATCCTTGATCGCCTTTTCGACCTCTGCTACCAGACTGATGTCGGAAACCTTCACGTTGATGCCGCTGTAAACGGTTTTAGTCACCGGCTGTCCCGTTGCCTTGGAGATGATATCCTTGAGTGTCGCGATACTGACCAAAAGCCCATCTGAGGTCTCATACCCTTTCCCATTATCTTCTTTCACGATGCCGGTAACCTTTAGCTCCCGCTGATAGGTATTGTTCTCATCAATCTGCACTTCCATAGTGATCGGTGTTTTCATCGGGTCAAAGAACGGGTCATCCGGTTCGCCGATCTGGTTGCCCTGCTCATCGTATTCACCCCAACGATCGACATAGTTGTTGCCGTCCGGCATCAACGTATCCATAAAGTTGTAGGCAAAGTATTGCCCCACAACCGCTTCATCACGGCCTCCGCCCGCAGCCATGCCTTCCAGAAACTCATAGCCCATGGAGTCCATGGCGGAGGTATTAAGTCCGACAACGGTCGCATATTCTAGCTTGTAGCGGTTATTTAAGCCGGCATACAAATTGACGGTATAGTCACAGTTCATCTTCGGCATGACGGCCTGCACGCCATCCATGGAGGAAAAGTTTTCCACTGTCGCGTCATCAAGATTCATCTCTTTTCCATCAGAAGACATTCCCGATGAAACCTCAATGATCGTCAGATCCCCCATATTCTGCAGCATCTGATTCTGCTGCTCCGTCATCCCGATCCCGATGGAGACCATGACGATGATCGAGCAGCAGCCGATGAAGACGCCAAGCACAGTCAGGAACGTACGGCCTTTTCTTCGTCGGAGATTTTCGGCACACATCTTCCATATATCAGAAAATCTCATAGCCTAAACCTCTTTTTTGCCTACTGCGTTTTTGTTGTCGTCCGCAGCGCTGCTATTGTCGGAGGTACTCTTCATTTCATCATCCCAGCTGTCCCATAATTCCTGCTCTTTTTTAGCAGCTTTGGCTTTCTTTCTTTTCTTTACGATCACAGCTGCGGCAATGGCGATCACGACTGCGGCGACCACGAGAATCCACCATGGAAATCCGCCGTTTGTGTCCTGTCCCGGATCATCCGTGCCGGGATCATCTGTGCCTGGATCATACGGTACGGCCTCCTGTACATTCATGGTTACCGGAAAAATCCTCGTCTTAGCTTCCCCGTTACCGTCTTCGTAGTTTATCGTGATGGTAAAGTCCACTTCACCGGTGCTGTTCGGTGTAACCGCGAACGCGATCGTCCCGCTCTTGCCCGCATCAAGATTGCCAATCTCCTGGACCGCGGTCTGGGTCGTCACATCACCGTCCACAACCGCCTCCACGTTGGACATGACAGTCTTGCTTTTATTGATGTAGTTCATCGTGATGGCTGCTTCCTGCCCCTCCTCGACGTAGTCCGGCACGACCGGATTGGAAATCTCAAAACGATCCGGCTGGTACACCGGCACCGAGATCTTGATGTCCGATGTCGTGGAAGTCCTCTTCTTATGGTCGAGATACTCGTATTTGAAATTGATCGAAACGTCCTGCGCAGTTTCGGTCACGGTGTTCGCGACCTTCATCGGAACTGTGATGGACTGCGATTTTCCTGCCTTTACCTTATCAAAATAGAAGGTATTGGAGGATCCGCTGATGGTCAGACCTTCGCCTCCGGTCACAGTCACGACCATGTTTTCTGCGTTGATCGTTCTGCTGGTGTTGCGGAACTTGAACGTCAGACTGAACTTAGAGCCTGCCGCAACGCTACCGCCGCCGTAGCTGAAACGGGATACGATCAGGTTCGGAACCGGACTTGCGGTATCCGCATCGGTCTGATCGTCCGTTTTTTTGACCTTTGCCGGGATATTGATTCTGGCGGAAGCCTCTCCGTCGGTCGTTGTCACACGGTTAAAATAAGTAAAGTCCAATTTCGCGTCCAGATACTGGTTGACACTCGCTACCGGATTTAACACCCGCACTTTGACCTGCGCGATTTCGGTCTTGCCGACCGCGATGCTCTTCATCTGCACGGCGGAATCCGCACTGGTCACGATCAGTGAATCGGACGGCGTGAAGGAAAGGATCGGATTATTGATGGTCGCGCTGCCGATGTTCTTGACCGAGATCGTCAGCAGCAGTTCGTCCCCAGCCTTGACATCGCCGGCTAATTCGTTTCTGGTCATGATGACCTTCGGAGCCGGGATCGGATCCGGCGTAGACGGTGTCGGATCTTCGGCCGGTTCGGTGTATTCCTTACATTCCGAAATCGGAACTTCGATGTTCTGATACTCATTTTCCCCGTTTTTTACCATGAGTTTCAAGCTGTTTCCGGTTCCTTTGTAGGTCAAGCCCTTGATCTTGGTTTGAAACGCGAAAGTCTGCCCGCTCTTGCTCGTCATTTCGGTATCTGAAATCGTACCACCGTTAAAGCTATCGACCAGACGGGTGACATCAAGTTGTTCAGCCGATTGCTCGGTTGATGATGTTCCGTTGTATTTCATGGTAACCAGGATGTCTACCTGGCTGCCCTTTGTTATGTATGACGTGACGACGTTGGATTTTGTGTTGTAAACCTCATATCCGGTCACTTCAAAGCTGCCTTTCGCTTCTACGGTCGGCGTTTCCGCAAACGCGAACACGCTCATGGCGCTCAATATGAGCATCAATGCCAGGCTGAACGCAAAACCCTTTTTCATACATTTTTTCATCTTCTTTCCCTTCCTCATTCTCTTACGCATTGCTTGCTGTATTTTGTCGTTCCTGCTGCTTGGTTCGGACATCGCCGATGATCTCACCGTCCACCAAGGTCACGATGCGGTCCGCATATTCGGTCATTTCCGGATCATGCGAAACCAGCACGATCGTCTGATGAAACGTCCGCGCGAACCGGCAGATCATCTCCATCACTTCTTTGGTCGTTTTGGAGTCCAGGTTTCCGGTCGGTTCATCCGCAAAAACAATATCCGGCCGCGAGATGAACGCGCGCGCGATTCCCGCACGCTGCTGCTGTCCACCGGACATCTGTCCGGGGAAATGCTGCATACGGTTTTTGAGCCCGACTCTGCACAGCATTTTTTTTGCTTCCAGTTCCCGGGTCTCCTTGTCGATCCCACGGAACATCAGCGGCATCGCCACATTTTCGACCGCAGTCAACTCCTTGAGCAGATTATAGGACTGGAATACAAACCCCAGATGCCTCTGCCGAAAAGCCGCGAGCTGATTTTCCGTCATGCGCGAAATGTTTTTTCCCCCGATCAGCACTTCGCCTCGTGTCGGTTTTTCCAGACCAGCCAGCTGGTTGAGCAGCGTGCTCTTGCCGGACCCTGATGTTCCGAAAATACAGCAGATTTCCCCTCTGTTGATGGAAAGGTTAATGTTCTTCAGGGCGATCACTCTTTCCTCGCCCATGAAATAGACCTTGCTCAGATTGTGGATCTGGATGATCGGTCTGTCTCTTAAACTTGCTTCATTCATAAACTATCCTTGTATACCCTTTCCCAAGTAAATCCCTTTTGCACTTTCTATTTTATCGCAGCTTTCTTGCAAAATTCTTTAGGAATTCTTAAAATAAAATAAGAATCGTCAAAACTTTCAGATTTCCTACATCACGGCCGGCAGAATGATCTCAAATTCCGTGCTGAAGCCGGGACTTGCTTTATCAAGTAACTTGACCGTGCCACCGTGTGCTTCGACGATCTTTTTCGTGATGGCAAGCCCAAGTCCGCTTCCCTCCGTATTGCGCGAGTCCGCGCCGGTCACGAACGGTTCGAAGATACGGCTGCGGCGTTCCGGTTCAATACCGACACCATTATCCGCCAGCCGAATAGCTACCGCATTTGGTTTATGGCGCTCTGTCTCTTTGGCGATCTTCACGCCCATGACCGTTCCTAATGCATTGTACTTCATCGCGTTGTAAATAATATTGTTCAGCGCGCGCGTCAGCATCGGCGCATCCACGGCGCAGAGAATCATATGATCCGGAATATCGATCCGAAGCGTGAAACCGGCCAGTTCAATCTCATCATAACGACGAGCCAGATATTCCCGCATGAATTCGCAGATATCGGTCACGACCGGCTCTACATGAAACTGCGGGTGGTTGACCTTGTTGTATTCATAGAACGAATTGAGCAGTTCGTTGACTTCTTCAGCCTTATCGTTAATCAGATGCAGGTATGCCCCCAGCTTGTCCGGCGGAATCTTGCCGTCCGCAATGGCGTTGGTATAGCCACAGATGACAGTGATCGGCGTTTTCAGGTCATGGGAAATATCCGCCAGCAGCTTCTGGCGATCGGCGTCCGATTTTCGGCGCTGCGCCTCACTTTCGGCCAGTTTATCCGCCATATGGTCGAAATTGCGCGCGATCGTCTGGATCTCATAAGGTCCTTTCAGGCTGCCGACTCTGGCGCTTTCCAAACCACTGCTCTCCACGCGGCTGATCGCAGCGCTCAGCTGCATCAGCGGATTCTTGACTTTGCGGTTCAGCCAGAAAATGAAAAAGGCAATCAAAAGAAGACAGATCGGCAGAAGACTCCAATACATCAGCATGGTTTTTCTTTCAACGGTCGTGTAGTCGTTGATATCCCAATCTTTGGTTGCAGCCACCAAGATCCGACCGTCCGGAAGCGTGCTGCGCAGCAGTTCCCGATTTTCCGGAAATTCCCCTGTGAGGATCCGGTATTCCCGTTCGGTGTACTGGTTTTTACCTTTTTCAAACGCGCCACTGACTACCTTGAAATTTTTGTCGAGCACCATGACCAGGTTCTGCGCGTCATCGCTGTCGGCGCTGTAGATCGTCTTCACCGCCAGATACCGTACACCCTCTTTGGGCACCTCGGTCGTATAGCCCGCGACGAAGGAGTATTCATCATAGTCCTGGACGCAAAAAACCTCTTGCGCATTCAAAATATACGAAAAGTTTTCTTCATCCATATAGCACAGGCTGCCGTCCGCATCGTATACTGCAAATCCGCCGTCGTTGCCGAAATAATGACGCGCATCGACCTTTTCATAATCGCCGTTGAGCATATCTGCATTCTTTGTGACCATATCCAGATCCGGTGAGCTCAGCACGCGGCTGGAATAATTGTAGCTCGCCCAGTATATCAACACGACAAAAAGCAGCATCACCAGGGCAAAGCCTGCATAGCTTCCGGCAAACAGAGTAACCAGTTTTCTGTTTTTGGTTTTTGCAGTCTGTTTAAGCTTCAAAACGGTACCCTACCCCTCTGACAGTTTTGATATAAACCGGACGTTTCGGATCGTCTTCAATCTTATCCCGCAACTTGGAAATGTGTACCATGATCGTGTTTTCATCGGTTTCAAAGAACTCGCCGTTGATGTTTTCGTAAAGCTGCGCCTTGGTGAAGATCCGACCCGGATTTTTCATCATCAAAGAAAGCAGTTTATATTCGGTCGGTGTCAGAACAATCGGTACCTCGTTTTTCCACAGTTCATGTGAAGAAAGATCCAGACGCAGTTCGCCCCGCTTCAGTTCACTGACCTGTGCCGCGGCTCGTCGCAGCAATGCCTTGACCCGGGCGATCAGTTCCAGCGGATTAAACGGTTTTGCCAGATAATCATCGGCACCCATATTGAGTCCTAGAATCTTGTCCTGATCCTGCCCTTTGGCCGATAAGATCAGGATTGGCATCATGCCCTTGCGGCGCAGGCTCTGCGTCACCTCCAGACCGCTCATGGACGGCATCATAATGTCCAGAATCGCCAGCTGTGGACAGTGCTCCTCCACCAGCTGCAGTGCTTCCGCACCGTCTCCGGTGCAGATCGTCTCGCAGCCCTCGCTTTCCAGATAAAGTTTGATCAGATCACGGATGTTTTCATCATCCTCTGCGATTAAAACGGTTGCTTTCACTTCTTTTGTTTCCTCCCTGCGACAAACTCTTGATAACGGCGGTTGCCCTTTGGATGACTTCTTCACCGACTTCTCCATGTGGCTCGCCGTTATGGATCTCGTGATAATATCCCGACCGTTTGACCATCGTAAAGCTCTGCGGATCCTGCACTCGCAAAATGATAACCCTGCACGCTCTTGTCCCGCTTTTCGAAATCAAAAAGCTGATACATTTTTCTCCTCCATGCTAATTCCCAAAAATGGAAAAATACAAAAAACGACTAAAATCTTACAACTTTTTACCAAAATGTGACACAAATTTCAATTTCCTCTTTTCAAACCGGGCATTCTGCGCTATGCTGAAGCTGCACTTAGATACGGCTTGTGTATCGGATAAAGGAGGGATCACCGATGGAATCAAATCATCATGAACATGACCACCATAATTGTTCGCTTTGCGGAAGGCGTTATCACATCACGTCTTTCCACGGCGGATATGTTTGTGAATGCTGCATTGACTATATCAAAAGCCATAGCTAAGAGCGATTTCTGCGTTAATTGACTTGAATCGGCGTTACGGTGCCGGAATCAAAAAACTGTTGTGAATTTTCCCCGACCACTCTTTCGCAACAAAACGCAATGCAGCAACAATTCCGTACGGAGCTTTCGCGTAAAGGGCCGCCTGAAACGGCCCTCGCGGCGGCTCTATTTTCGTTTTGTGTTTCGTTTCGTACGCTTTTCACGATTTTGCCGCACACGTTTTTCATGCTCCTGCCGACTGATTCGCTTTTTTGTCTTCGGTTTCATCACTGCATAGCCGAAACGACCGAGCGGCTGTTTTTTGATGCCGAAGTACTGTCCGTGGACGTAGGTCATCAGGCCTGCTCTTTCCATCTCCAGACGACCTTTTTCATCCAAAAGCTCCTCGTCGACATGCACCGCGACAATCTCTGCCACAAACATATCGTGAGACGGATATGTATGCACTTCCAAGACCTTGCATTCCAGATTGACCGGAGACTCCGCGATCATTGGACAGCGTACCTCGTCTGCGGCAAGCGGGGTCAAATGCATTTCTTCAAATTTATCGACATCCCGTCCGGACTTGACACCGCAGTAATCAGTCGCGAAGGTCAGTGTCTCGGTCGTCAGGTTAATGACGAACTCGCCGCTTCGCGCGATCAAGTCGTGCGAAAATCTCGATTTACGAACAGAAATGTAGGTCATCGGCGGGGTCGAATTGACGATCCCGGTCCAGGCAATCGTCAAAATATTGGGTTTTTCCGGACTGCCGCAGCTGACCATGACTGCCGGAAGCGGCATCAGCAGGGTGCCTGGTTTGATGCTTTTTTTCATCGTTGCTTCTCCTTTCCTTTTCGGATTGCTTTTACGGCCTTTACACAGGCGCGTCTTCAACTGCAGCTTCTGCTTCCACGGTTTTGCAGAGTTAAAGACTTCAGCGGCTGCGCAATTTTTGCAGAATCTCTTCGAAATAGGCCGGTAGTGGCGCGGTAAATTCCAGATACTCGCCGGTTCGAGGATGCACAAAGCCCAGCACGCCGGCGTGCAGCATCTGTCCATCCTGCGTCAGGCTCTGCTTCTTTGGACCATAGACGGTATCGCCGACCAATGGATGCTTGATATGCGCCATATGAACGCGGATCTGATGGGTGCGCCCGGTTTCCAGTCCGGCTTCGATCAAGGTATACTTTCCGAAACGTTCCAAGACACGCCAGTGTGTGACAGCATGCTTGGAGTTCTGCAGCGTTACCGCCTGGCGCAGCCGATTTTTGGGATCGCGTCCGATCGGCGCGTCGATCGTACCGGCGTCTTCGGTCAGATTATCAAAGACCAGTGCCGTATACCTGCGGGTGATACTGTGTTCGGCGAGTTGCGCGGAAAGTGATTCATGTGCCATATTGTTTTTGGCGATCATCAAAAGTCCGCTCGTATCCTTGTCAATGCGATGTACAATCCCCGGACGGATCACGCCGTTAATGGACGAAAGCCGGTCGCCGCAGTGG
Organism: Firmicutes bacterium UBA6418; assembly: GCA_002439735.1. Taxonomy (GTDB): domain Bacteria; phylum Bacillota; class Clostridia; order Peptostreptococcales; family Anaerovoracaceae; genus CAG-238. Next base: position 28,777 of record DJPG01000036.1, read on the forward strand.
TACATGACGGCATTGACCAAGGTTCCGGTATAGTTGCCAACTGCCGGATGCACGACCATGCCTTTCGGTTTGTTGACTACCAGCACGTCCTCATCTTCATAAACGATCTGGAGCGGAATATTCTCCGGCTGAACGTTCAGCGTTTCCGGTTCCGGAATGCGGATCTCTACCACATCTCCGGCTTCCGCCTGATATTTTTTTTTCGTGCAGACCTTTCCATTGACCGTCAAATTTCCGTTTTCGATCAGCTTCTGGATAAAGCTGCGGGAAGTGTCCGGTAATAGCAAAGAAAGCACTGAATCCATTCGAGTGCTTTTGCTTTCGTCATCTATGATAAAATTATATGTTTTTTCCGGGCTCATTTTTTGCTCCTGTCGATTTCTGCTGCGGCTTGTCAAAGACAAAAATATAAAGCACTAAAATTGCGCACCCCACACAGATGCAGATGTCGGCGATGTTAAAGACCGGCCATATGCGAAAGTCGAACATATCGGTCACATAGCCGAGTGCGACACGGTCGATCAGATTGGCAAAGCCGCCGGCAATGATCAACTGCAGCGCGAAGCAGAGCGTAAAATGCGCCGACTTATGCCGCTCCATATACCAAATTGCTGCCAAAAGCGCTACAAATGGCACGACCGTGAGAAAGATTCCTTTCCCAGTGAACAGGTTGAACGCCGCGCCTCGATTCTGCACATAAGTGATAGCGAAAAATTTGCCGATCACGCTGATAGACTCACCCACATACATGGTCTTGCGAATGAACAGTTTCACCGCCTGATCCAACAGGATCAGCCCGACAATAAAGATATATCTGAATTTTTTCATGCAATTTCATACAAAGCACACCGGCGTCAGCCGGTGGGCTTGTGTCCTTTCTATGCTGATAATTTTTGCATTCTACGGCTTGATACGCACGATCGTCTTGGTTAAATCGTTCTTGGTCTGCGCTGCGGTCGATACGGCTTCGTTTGCGTCCGATGTGAGCTGCTGTTCCTGCTGTTCGCGCTCTTCCCCGTGGGCATCTGTCATGGAAGCCGGAAGGAAATCCTTTTCAAAGTCCTCAAGGATATCCCCGCCGATAAAATCCAGTCGATCCAGTTCTGCTTCGAGCATATTTTTATATCGCGCGCGAAGCATCTCGACCCTACCCTTGAGGCGGCTGCCCTCTTCCGTCAGTTTGGAGATGGACTCTTTTGCGTCCTTCGTGATCAGACTGGCCTCCAGTTCCGCATTCTTAAGCAGAATCTCCGCTCTCCGTTCGGCGCTGGCAGCAATATCGTTCATCAGCGATTTGGCTGCCTCCAACGTTTCATAGACCGAGGTTTCCGTGGACATATGCTTGTCCACATTGGTTTGCGCTTTGGTGAGTTCCTCTTTAAGCTGTCGGTTTTCGCGCAGCAGCTTTTCCATGTCCACGATAATCAGATCCAGAAAATCGTCGACTTCCTCCATATCATATCCTCTTTTCACTCTGGAAAAGTCTTTATTTTCAATGTCTGCAGGTGTAATCATAATGTTATCCGTCCCCTATTCTATATACCTTGTCTTATTTGCGTTCCCGCTTCGTTGGTCTGCTGTCACTGCCTGACGGTTCGGTCAATGATCCGATCAGAAGATGAGATGGATCAGTCTGACCAGAATGTTGGTTCCGAACTGAATCAGTAGCAGCGCGATCAGCACGGAAAAATCGATCATGCCGGTGTTAAAGCGGCTCATAAAGTTCCGGCACGGCGCCACGATCGGCTCGGTAAATTTGACCAATACCATGTAGAACTTGCCCAGCATATTGTACGGGTTCGCGGCCGCGAACCAGCTGAAAATGGCGCGGATCACGAGCGCAGTACTGAGTATCTCGCCAAATGTATAAACCGCGTATATGAGTATTCCTTTCATCCTGTCCCCCTATTTCCAAGGATTTTTACTTCCACCTCCGAAGTCAAATCCGCTTCGGTCTTCCTGTCCGGCTGCGATATCCACACTTTCCGGCGCAAAGATAAAGATATTATTGGCAACCTTCTGCACATTTCCGTTCAGCGCGTAAGTCGCGCCACTCAGAAAATCAAAAATCTTTTTTGCGGTCTCCGTCTCGATCTTTTCCAGATTGATGATGACCGGTCTGCGTCCTTTCAAACTGTCCACCAGCTTCGGACATTCGTCAAAGCTCTTCGGTTCGATGACCACCAGCTTGAACGCGCTGGTTCCGGCGATGGAAATCTTCGGATTGATTGGAACCGCCTTGTTGTCCGCAGCTGCCGATTTTGGCTGAAAGCTGCTGACCGGACGTCTGGATTCTTCTCTTGCGAGCTGCTCCTTTGCCGCTGCAATATCTTCTTCTGTGAAATCATCGTCGGTCTCTTCAATGCCGACCAGTTTTTTGAATGTATCACCAAATCCCATTTTTGTTTCCTCCTATTTTTTGGAATAATCTCTGGCGCCGAAGATGGAAGTGCCGACGCGGATCAAGTTGGAGCCGTTTTCGATGGCTACCTCAAAGTCATTGGACATGCCCATGGACAGATATTTGAAATCCAGATTCGGATGTTGGATCTTGGCATATTCGTCATAGAGCGCTTTGACGGCCGCGAAGTACGGACCCGCATCCTCCGGGTTGTTTTCAAACGGCGCAATGCACATCAGTCCACGGATCCGCACGTGTGGGCAGTTTGCAAGGATATCTTGGATCATCTGACCGGTTTCTTCGGTCGTGATGCCGAATTTGCTTTTTTCCTGTGCGGAGTTGACCTGGATCAGGATGTCCATCGTCAAGCCGTGCTGCGCGGCACGCTTGTCGATCTCTTCTGCCAGCTTCAGAGAATCCACGGAATGAATCATACAAACCTTGTCGATGATGTATTTTACTTTGTTGGTCTGCAGATGTCCGATCAGATGCCATCTGACCGGCTTGACCGCATCGTATTTGTTCAGGATCTCCTGCACTTTATTTTCGCCGATGTCGGTAATGCCGCAGTCGATCGCCTCATTGATTTCGGACGGGTCATGCAGTTTGGTGACTGCGACCAGCAGAATGTCTTCGCCTTTGCGTCCGGTTCGTTCCGCTGCTTCTTGCTTCAGCTGATTGATATGAGCTATATTTTCTTTAATTGACATTTTCTTCGCTCCCTTTCAACTTCTGAATTTTTTCCTGGCTGCGCAGAATCTCATAGTAGTTCCGCACAGTTTCAACCATATTGCCGTCTGCGTCCTGATAAAGATTCTTTTCCACAACCGTGGCTGCGCCGTCCTGTGAAAGGATCTTTACCGGCGTGAAATTATAGCCGCCGTATTTATTGGCAACGAACACACCCTTCTGTCCATCCACTTCCGTAATGCTGTCGGTTTCCAACAGGATGCCGCTCTTTTTGGAACGGATCAGCTTGCAGCTCTTGGCGCGCAGCTTTTGAAAACTCGGATAATAGCGATTGCAGGAAAGAATTACGCGGAGCTCTTCGCCCTGCACCGCTGTGCTGTAAACTGTCATTTTAAGCGGTGCCTGATCCTCATCACCGAAATCCGTCAGAACCGTGCTACCCTCTTTATATTCCTCTGCCTTGTCTTTTGCCAGCCAGCAGAGAATGTACCACTTACTGTTGTCCACAATCTTAAAAATCTTGTCCCCGGTACTCGCCGTGCCTGCTACGCATTTGCGGACGGTATAGTCCGGTTCGCCTTCCTGCGGTTTCTGTTTGATCTGCTGCAGAAAGCTGTTGTCTGTTGTTTCCATTGTATCCGGTGTCAGAACGCTCTCCAGACCATCGTAGAAATAGCTGACGATGCCTCTTTCTCCCGAATCATAGCCCTGTCCGCCGACGGTCACGATTCGGCTTCCCTTGCGCATCAGACTGCCGCCGGAAGCCACCCGCTCCACCTTGCCGCCGTTGTCCGCGGTATACAATCGTTCCGTGCGCACAAAAAGCGCCTCGCTCTTCTCTCCGATCTCCAGCGTTCCGTACTCTGCCACATAGGTTTCCACAAAAATATCAGAAACCTTCGGGACTACATAAATACAGAGGTACAGCGCCGCAAAAAGGATCACGTACAGGATGATTCCGATTCTGATTTTTGCCTTGCGATTTGTCTTCATATCTTTTTTATTTTACCATAAAATTTTGCCGGTGACAACTAGCTGTCTGTGGTTTTGCCCGCAATTTCGGCGAGGATTTTTCTCTCGTCTTTCGTCAGTTCTTTCTCTTTTTTTACATAGCTTTGGAAAAGATCCGGTCGCCGTTTTTGGGTCAGCTCCAGGGAGTTCCGGTACTGCGCGAGGTGAATCAGCTTATGGTTTCCGTTACAGAGCACCTCCGGCACTGTAAGCCCCTCGTATTCCTGCGGCTTGGTATACTGGTCAAATTCCAGCAGCCCCGAATAGATAGACTCCTCGGTCGCAGATTCCTGTGTGCCCAGCACCTGCGGAATAAAACGCGCCACGCTGTCAATCAACACCATCGCCGGCAGTTCGCCGCCAGTCAGGATGTAGTCGCCGATCGAAACCTCTTCCATGTTCCAGGCGTCCAACACGCGCTGATCGACGCCTTCATAATGGCCGCAGAGGATCACCAGCTCTTCCTCATGTGCCAGCTGCTGGATCATCGACTGCTCCAGCAACCGCCCGCGTGGCGACATATAGAGGATGTGCTTTCCCTCGGCGCAGATCGCCCGCAGCGCGTCAAAAATCGGCTGTGCGCTCATCACCATGCCCGGACCGCCGCCGTAAGGGGTATCATCCGTTTTTCTATGCTTATCTAGCGTATAGTCGCGGATGTTGATCAATTCAATATTCAAAATGCCTTTTTCGCCGGCTCTTCCCAGAATGCTACTCTCGGTCACCGCCGGAAACATCTCCGGAAAGAGCGTCAAAACCTGTACCTTCATTCTGCGCACACCGCCTCGTCGCCAAGAAAACCCGGGATCAGCTCCACGGTTACGATCTTTGCCTCCATATCGACACACTTGACAAACTCCGCAACCGCCGGGATCATTATTTCTTTGCCGTTTTCCTGCGTGATGACGTAAATGTCCTGCGCTGCGCCCTGCAGCACTTCCCTGATCGTGCCTAAGATTCTGCCCGTCTTGCCGTCAACGACATTGCATCCCATCAGATCACGAATATAGAACGTATCATCCGGCAGTTCCGGCAGATCCAGCTCCGTAATACAAATGTCCCGCTCCTTGAGCGTCTCGGCGGCATTGCGGTCGTCAACGCCTTTGAGTTTGAGGATGACAAGGTTTTTCTGATAGCGCACACCCTGAATTTCATATGCGGTGAGACCCTTTTTTCCTTCGACAAGGATCTCTTTGAGTTCTTCGTAACGTTCCTTGCGGCCTGCGTAGGAGTAAACCTTGACTTCTCCGCGCAGTGCAACCGCGTTGACAATTTTTCCGATCTTAATTTTTTCCATATTTACCCTAATTATTGCGATAGGCACATACCCGGACGCCTGTGCGCCGATGCATGTGCCTATTGAATCTGCAATGCATCACGAAAGCATTACTCTTTCATGATCTCTACTGTCACCTTTTTATGATTTCTTGTGGCCGCAGCCTTGACAACGGTACGCAAAGCTTTAGCAATTCTTCCTTGCTTGCCAATAACCTTCCCCATATCTTCCGGAGCAACACGAAGCTGGATGACCGTCCCCTGACGATCCTCCGTTTCGGTTACTACGACTTCGTCCGGGTTGTCTACAAGTGACTTTGCAATTGCTTCAACCAATTTCGTCATTAGTTTTCACCGTTTCCTTATTTTTCGATAATGCCTGATTTTACAAATAAAGCTTTGACTGTTTCGGTCGGCTGCGCGCCGTTTGCGAGCCACTTCTTCGCCAGTTCTGCATCAAGCTTGATGTCCTTCGGCTCTGTCATCGGGTTGTAGTAACCGATCTCTTCGATGAATCTGCCGTCTCTCGGTGCTCTGGAGTCTGCAACGACAACTCTGTAAAACGGCTTTTTGTGTGCTCCCATTCTCTTTAATCTGATCTTAACCATTGTGTAAATCCTCCTTAAAATAATCCTTTCAGTCTTTTATTTTTTTTCATAAAGCCGGGGCTGTTGAATTGTTTCATCAATTTCTTCGTGTCCTCGTACTTTTTGATTAAGCTGTTGATCCTGCTGACCGGCTGTCCGCTGCCTGCCGCGATCCGTTTGCGGCGGCTGGCGTTGAGCAGGGACGGATTTCTCCGCTCTTCCAGCGTCATGGAATAAATGATGGCTTCCATCTGCTTGAATTCCCGTTCGCCTTTGGCGATCTCGTCTTCGCTGATCTTTCCTCCGCCAAGTCCCGGGATCATATCAAGCATCTTACCGATACCGCCCATCTTTTGGACTTCTCCCATCTGGTCGAGGAAATCTTCCAGCGTGAATTCATTCTTTCTGAGTTTCTTTTCGAGCTTGGCGGCTTTCTCTTCATCGTAGGTTTCCTGTGCCTTTTCGATCAGAGAAAGCATGTCACCCATGCCCAGGATCCTCGATGCCATACGATCCGGATGGAATGGTTCCAACGCATCGGTCTTTTCACCGACGCCGATGAATTTAATCGGCTTGCCGGTCACTTTTTTTACGGAGAGTGCCGCGCCGCCTCTGGAGTCACCGTCCATCTTGGTCATGATAATGCCGTCGATGCCGAGTGCTTCGTTAAAGCCCTCCGCGGCGTTGACTGCGTCCTGACCGGTCAAAGCATCGACCACGAGCAGGATCTCGTGCGGTTTGATCGCTTTTTTGACGCGAACCAGTTCGTCCATGAGTTCCTGATCGATCTGCAGACGTCCGGCGGTATCGACGATCAGAACGTCATATCCTCTGCGTTCCGCTTCTTTTTTTGCTTTGAGCGCGATGTCTTCGGCTTTTGAATTGCCGCGGTCGGTGAAGACCGGAACATCCACGGTCTTGCCGACGACCTCGAGCTGATCGATCGCGGCCGGCCGGTAGATGTCACAGGCCGCGAGCATCGGCTTTTTGCCGTTCTTTTTGAGATAGGCCGCGAGCTTGCCGCAGGTGGTGGTTTTACCGGTACCTTGCAAGCCGACCATCAGGAATGTGGTGAATCCGCTCGGGGAATAAGTCAGTTTGCTGTTGGTACCGCCCATCATCTCGACCAGTTCATCGTTTACGATCTTGATGACCTGCTGTCCCGGTGTCAGGCTCGAAAGGACATCCTGCCCCATCGCTTTTTCCTTGACGTCGGTGACGAATTCCTTGACAACCTTGAAGTTTACATCCGCTTCAAGCAGCGCCAGCTTGACTTCCCGCATGGCGGCATTGATGTCCGCCTCCGTGAGTACGCCCTTGCCGCGCAGCTTCTTAAAGGTATTTTGTAATTTTTCCGATAAGTTCTCAAATGCCATATTGCTCTCCCAAATATCCATGTCCGCGTGACTGCGTGCCTGCACGACCCGGATGGCATGCCGGCCGCATAGCCCGGATCCGCTTCCATTCGCATGCTCGCATGAGCCGGATCAAATACCGTCCGCCCAGCGCCGCTCATCCATGCGAGCTGTTAAGCTTCTAATGTGTTGATGATCTGCTTGATCTCTTCCAGTCTTGCCGCAAATGTGCTGCTTGGCTGTGTACTCTGCGTGTTCTCGTTTTCCGAAAGCTCGGTGATCAGCGTGTCGATCTTTTCGTCGATCTGCCGGATCACTGCCTCGGAACGCTGCAGCGTCTTGACAAGGCCGAGCTTCTGTTCGTATTCGGCCAGCGCCTGTTCCGCTTTTTTTAAGGTATCATGTACCGCCTGCCGTGAGATGCCGAACTCCTCCGCGATCTCCGAAAGCGAATAGTTCTCCTCGTGGTAGAGCGCCATGACTTCCTGCTGCCTCTTGGAAAGCAGCTGCCCGTAAAAATCATATAATAAACTGTTCTCTGCGATATTTTCGATCTTCATGTCGTTACGCTTTATGTTATGCCGTTGCGCCTTTCGGGAATGTCAGCAGCTTCCGCTGCCGCTTCGCACCGGCTTTCGCTGTTTGCAGATAACCGCTGCGGACAGGTGGATGTCAAGGACAAAAGTGCACATAACGAAATCAAAGATTTCTATGTGCACATGGCGCTCACAGATGAGCGCCGCTCCGCAAGGTGCTTTTGTCGTTATTCCGGAAATATCGGAACAATATTTCCTACATAATCAAAAAACTTGACACCTTTGCTACTATAACATACGCCGCGCAGAGTGTCAAGCTTTTTTACTTGATTTGTGTTGCTTTCTGTTAGATTTTTGCTGAATTCGCGCTGAGGGCGATGTGTGAACCGAGCGGGTCGCGGAAGGTGAGGGTGCCAGCGAACCAAGAGTATCCAGCAAGCACGCTGGTTATGGAGCATTCCGGCTATCGCGCATGACAGATTCCATATTTTTCCAATCATGCGTAATGTACTGCCTATACGGCCTTTTTCAAAATCTGCACAGGTTTGCGCGCGATTTTCGCTTGCCTCGTCACATTTTTGCGCATATTTTGCATTTTTTTCAAGACAAATCAGGCCGCGGAATCTCTGAAGCGGGCTCGCTTCGACATGCATTGCGCATTTTCGACAAGGTTCGCCAAACGAAGCTCTTGCGTGGCAGGAAATTCTTTCTCTATCTGCAAATTCCTTTCATCCACGTAACTCCTGCCGCGTACAAATTTCCGAAAAACCGCCGAAAAGCGGTGCATTATTCATCCGGAAACGCTGCGCGGCTTTCCTACCCTTTTTGCCGCTTGCGCTTTTCGCGGCTTTCCGTTAGAATGAAAAAAAGAAAAAAGGTGAGGTGCAATTTCTATGGATCAGTCTCTGCGGCGGGATGCCGATTTGATCATTCAATCCAGTTTACAAGCGGTTTTGCCGGATGCGGCCGTCCGCCGCGCGCTGCGGGGATTCCGGGCGCGCGGCGGACATACGGTCCTGGTCGCGGTAGGCAAGGCCGCCTGGCAGATGGCAATGGCGGCCGTGGATACGCTCGGAGCCGGCACGATCGACGGCGGGATCGTCATTACTAAATACGGACACGTTATGGGTGAACTGCCGCAGATTGTTTGCTGTGAGGGCGGTCATCCGATCCCGGATGCAGGCAGTTTTGCCGGAACGCGCAAAGCTCTCGCGATGGTGCGGGATCTAACAGAAGAAGATACCGTGCTGTTCCTGCTCTCCGGCGGCGGCAGCGCGCTTTTTGAACAGCCGCTGATCCCGGCAGAAGAACTGCAGGATATCACGCAGCAGCTGCTTGCCTGCGGAGCGGATATCCGGGAAATCAACACGATCCGCAAGCGACTGTCTGCGGTCAAGGGCGGGCGCTTTGCCCAGCTGTGCGTGCCCGCCCGGGTTTACAGCATCGTACTCAGCGATATCATCGGCGACCCGCTCGATATGATCGCCAGCGGCCCCGCTTACCCGGATACTTCTACTTGCGCGCAAGCTTCGGAGATCGTCCGCAAATATAGTCTCAACCTCAGCGTGCAGGCGCAAACCTGTTTGGCACAGGAAACGCCAAAAAAGCTGAACAATGTGACTACGCAGATCACCGGCAGCGTCCGTGAACTCTGTGCCGCGGCTGCAGCAGCCTGCCGCCGTCTCGGTTACGAGCCGGTCTTGCTGACGGATCAGCTCTGCTGCGAAGCTCGGGAAGCTGGCAGCTTTCTGGCAAGCATCCTCCGCACACATGCTTTGGATACCGATGCCGGCGCTGCTCCCGATGCCGATGCCGCTCCCGCCAACCCTGCCGCCTCGATCGACGCTGCCCCTGCCGACCTGACCGCGCGCCCGCGTTCTCTGGCCTTTATCGCCGGCGGCGAAACCATCGTCCATCTCACCGGCAAAGGCATGGGCGGCCGCAATCAGGAACTGGCCCTTGCGGCCGCCCCCGGCATCGCAGGTCTTTCCGGTGCGGCAGTCTTCTCCGTCGGCAGTGACGGAACGGACGGTCCGACGGATGCGGCGGGAGGATATGTTGACGGCGGCACCCTTGCCTGCCTGCGTGCGCAGGGTATGGAGATCGCCGCTGTACTTGCGGCCAACGACGCCTACCATGCGCTCGAAGCGGCCGGCGGCCTGATCCAAACCGGGCCGACAGGCACCAACGTCAACGATGTCGCCGTCGCGCTGCTGCGCAGATAAAGTCTCGTCGTTCGGACGTCCGCAAGATAATCGCAAACAATCGCCGGCAATCGCAAAGAACCGCGAGATTTTTTCACAAGAAAACATCACACGCCCGGTCATCGTCGGTCAGTCCATGGGCGGATACGTCGGTCAGGCTTACGCGGAATTATTTCCCGGCAGGTTAAAAGGCTTCATCTCCATCGATTCCGCGCCGCTTCAAAGAAAATATATCAGTGCCGCGGAGCTTTGGCTGCTGGAGCGAATGGAACCGGTCTACCGTTATGATCCATGGAAGCTTCTTCTAAGATCCGGTACCGACGGCGTGGCGGTCTCCGCATACGGTCGTCAGCTGATGCTGCAGATGATGCTGGAGTACAGCGGGGAAAAAGCATATTACGCAAAGCTGGCCGGTCATGGTTTCCGCATTCTGGCCGACACCATGAAAAAAGATCTTCCTTACCATCTTTCCTGTCCGTCGCTCCTGCTCTGCGGGGAAAAAGACCGTGCCGGTTCCTGCATCCGCTATAACACGGCTTGGCACCGCGACACCGGCATTCCGCTCGTTTGGCTCAAAGATGCCGGTCACAACGCAAATACCGACCAGCCGGACACCGTAAATCAGCTGATCGCGCAGTTTCTTGCCGATGCCGCGTTAGCCGCGCCATTTCCAATTTGACCAAAACATTGCCGCGCCATGATGTTTCGCGATTGTCCAGGCTTCTTCTGCACCATGATGTTTCGCGATTGTCCAGGCTTCTTCTGCACCATGATGTTTCGCGAAATTCGATAAAAAAGCTGCTTTTTCAGTTACTTATCCACATTTTCAGCGAAAGTTCGCTTGCTTCACACGCAGCCGCCTCTCTTCGCCGAGCAGATTCGACATGTTTCGACAGGTTTTGACCGTATTTTCACGGTCCGCGAACTTCCCGAGTAAAATCTTTTCACCAGAATTTTCGAAAACGCTTTACCGATTTTCTTTTTTAGGTATAATTGCGAAATTTTTACTCTGATTTGTGGATATCTAATTTGAAAAGCGATGTTTTTATCTACTTCGCCCATTTTCACGTCTTTTCACGTCTGCCGTTCATCCCAAGGGCTTTCGCGCAGTAACGTTCTTCTTATCCCAAGGGCTTTCTCGCGGCCAAAGTTCTGCTCAACCCAACGGCTTTCGCGCAGCCAAAGTTCTTTCCATCCCAAAAGCTTTCGCACAGCAAAAGTTTTCCATAAATTTCCGGTTTAATATTTACATTTTATTACTTGCATGGTATAATTTTTTCATTATAAAAGGGAGGTGTGTATGCTCGGATTTTTTAACGCTTTGAAAAAAGACATGCAGCTGGAAGAAAAGCTGTTAAAAGAATACAACGAGCTGCTGACAAAGGCGCCGCCCGGATCGTTGGTCTGTTACCAAAAGAACGGTAAGGTCTATTATCGCTATGTTCTTTCTGCCGGCGATCCCGACAGCGGCCGTCTGCTGACAACGCAGCGCAATCTTCGTCCGTCTGCGAGTCCGGCGGACGCAAAGCTTCTGACCGCGCTGGCTGAAAAGGCCTATGCGCGAAGGATGATCCGTACACTGAAACACAATCTGCAACTGCAAAAGAAGCTAGCGGAGTCCTATCAGTCTTATCGCTTTGAAGCGATCCGCGATCAGCTGGGAAAAGCCTATCAGGAAGTCGCTCTGCAAAGTTCCCTCGGATTGCACGCGGATCCGGAGCGGAAAATCGCTGAAAAGCAGGTAAATGCAAGCAAGCACGCCGTTCATCCGGAGAATCTGTCGCAGCCGACGCTGGCGGGGTTCAAGGTTCGGAGTAAGTCGGAAACGATCATCAGCAATCTGATGACGGAACGCGGCATTCTCTTTGTCTACGAAGAACCGCTGCGTCTGTATGTCCCGCGTGAAGGCTGGCTCACACTGCACCCCGATTTCGTCATCTATCTGCCCGACGGCGGCATCATTATCCGGGAGCATCTGGGCTTGCTTCAAGACGAAGCCTATCTTGCCGCATTCGCAAAGAAACTGCAGCTTTATCACAAGGCCGGTTTCGCAGTCGGCAGCACCTTATACCTGACCTCGGACACCGCAAGCGGACGTCTGGATATGGACGCAGTGCTGCATGTCATCGACTGCCTCAAGGCCATGGGCGCCTAAGCAAGAGACGTCATTGGAGAGCATTGGAGAGCATTGAAGAGCATGGGGAAACACTGGAGAGCATGGGGAAGCATGGGGAAGCATGGGGAAGCTCGTGAGCGCAAGAAGAAGCGAAAAGCATACAAAAGACCACCGGCGACCGCCCAGCGCAATGCGGGAAAGCATCACGCCGCGGCATATTCCGATGGTCCGAAATTCAACCGGTTCGTCTATTGATAAGCCCGTCTGTCGATCGATCCGCCTATTGAGCAAGACCGCCCTATTTTTCGATCGGGCAAAGGTAGCTGAACTCGAATTTACCATTGAGGTCGATCAGCTGCTGAACAGCGTCCGCGCTCAGGTTCGCGCTGCCGTCAGCCGCGTTCGAGGCGAGCCCCAAAAGCGAAGTCCAGTCACTGGAAGCCGGTGCGGAGAAGTCCTCCACTTCGCAGTCATCCAGTTCATACTCTTTTTTCATATCCTCAACAGCCTCTTCAAACGTGCCTATCTGATCGATCAGACCGTTGGCCAGCGCCTGTTTTGCGGTATAGATCCTGCCGTCCGCGAGCTTCTTCACCTTGTCGAGCTTCATATCGCGTCCCTCCGCGACAATGCCGACAAACTGTTCGTAAGCCTCATCGACCATACTCTGGAAGATCGCACGCTGTTCGCTTGTCATCGGCTCCACACTGCTACCCATCGCCTTGTTCGCGCCGGATGTGATCGTATTGGTCTTGATGCCGAGGTTGTCAAGCAGTTCACTGACATCGTACATTGTACCGAGCGTCACGCCGATCGAACCGGTCCAACAGTTGCGGTTCGCGATGATCTTATCACAAGGCGCCGAAACATAATAACCGCCGGACGCCGCCATCGACTGCATCGAAGCATACACCGGCCGCTCCGTTTTTTCCTGGTATTCCTTGATCTTAAAATACAGCTCGTCGGAAGCGAACACACTGCCGCCCGGCGTATCCAGATACAGAATCAAGCCCTGATTCTCAGAGTCCTCGATCATCGCATCAATGGCATTCAGCAGATACTGGTGATTGTAGGTGCCACCCGCGTCTTCACTGATCGTGCCTTCTACATGGATGACCCCGATGTAATCATAGCCGAAATCCGTACTGACGCTGTTGTCGGTCGTGCTGACCAGCGTTTCGTCCAGCTTATCCGCCATCTTATCGATCGCCTTTGTGCAGCTGGTCGCCAGCAGCACCAGACATAAGATGATTACACCGATGATGATCAGCGCCTTGCCCCAGCCCGGCAGCGCGCCCCAGCCTTTCTTCGGCTTCTGCGGCTGCGAAGCCCCCTGTGCCTGCCCTGCGCGCAGCTCTTCCTGATTGCCTGCAAGCCGTCCACCCGCATAATACTGAACCTTTGGCGCATCCTGCGTCTGCTTCTCGCTCTGTGCGTTCGCCTGCGCCTTGCCTGCGTCAGCCTCCGGCTCTGCCGTGTTCTGTGCGTCTTGCCCGTTTTGCGGTTTCCTGTTTTCAAACTGCTCCAAAATGTTGCCTCCTTTATTTCTCGAGTCTTGCGCATGCATCCGCACCCGCCTGTCGTTACCTACTATTATATCGGTTAGTGTTTCGGTACGCAACGCATTTTTGCGCGGATTTTGCAGAATTTCGGCGCTTGACAAAATCTTCGCGACCCGCAGCTTTCGCGCTTTGCGACAAGTCAGCGGTATAGGCGAGGTCTGCATAAAATAAGCGCTTTCCTCATAAAGATGCTCCACCAACTCCGCACGGATCTCGTCCCGATCCCAGCCGAAACGCGCCCAGCCTTTGCCCTCCGGCTTTTGCAGGATCGGGTAATCTTGCGTTTTGCGAATGAGCGTGAGAAAAATACAATCTGAGGCATCTCGAGAGTCATACTCTGCGTGAAAAAAGTCGGACGAACAAATTTTCCTAAGGCTCCCGAGGGTTTCCTGAGAATTTGATAAAAGAATCTGTTGACAGCGTACTATGCAATATGATACACTTAGTTCACATAGTGAGGCAGTCGTCGGTGCGCATCCAAAAAGCTCACCGGTACGCGCTTCCTTATGAAAGCATCTTTACAGAAAGGGGAATCATCATATTATGCTGCAGTTAGACTTAAAAAGCCGCAAGTCCATCTACGAACAGGTCATGGATCAGCTGAAAGAACAGATCATGACCGGGCAGATGGCCACAGGGGAAAAACTGCCGTCGGTACGCGAGCTTTCCAAATCGATCACCGTCAATCCGAATACGGTGCAGAAGGCCTATCGCGAGCTCGAACGGCAAGGCTACGTCTACACCACCAGCGGTGTCGGCACCTTCGTCGCGGACCGCAGGGAGATCCACGCCGATCTTGCCGCGCTGCAAAAGGCGCAGGAAAATCTTGACGACGCGTTCCGGCAACTGCTGTTTTTGGGACTCGGTTACGAAAAAGCAAAAAATCTGACTATGCAAATTATCGAAAGGAGGCGACCGGGAAATGATCAAAATTGAACATGTGACCAAATACTTTGACACCTATCCGGTTTTGAACGACCTGAGCCTGACCGTACCCAAAGGCTCCATCTACGGCCTGATGGGCCTCAACGGCGCAGGCAAAACAACGCTGCTTCGGCACCTGTCCGGTTTTCTCAGACAGGACAGCGGCAGCATCACCGTCGACGAACAGGAGATCACAGACAATGAAACGCTGAAACGGCGCGTGCTGTTCATCCCGGACGAACTCTTCTTTTTCCGCGGCTACAGCCTGACCGAAATGGGCAAATATTATCGGAAACTCTACCCGAACTGGAACGAGATCCGCTTCCTGGAAATGATGCAGGACTTCGGCCTGGATCCAAAGGCCAATATCGGCAAATTCTCCAAGGGTATGAAAAAACAGGCGGCCTTCTGCCTTGCCATGGCGGCTATGCCCGATTATCTGCTGCTCGACGAGCCGGTCGACGGGCTGGATCCGATCGTGCGCCACAAGCTGCGCCGCTATCTGATGGATGACGTCGCCGACCGCGAGATGACCGTCCTGGTCTCCTCGCACAACGCCAAGGAGATGGAGGACATCTGCAACTACATCGGCATCCTGGCAAGCGGCAAGATGGTCTTCGAGGGCGACCTGCTGGAGCTTCTGCCGACCTCGCTCGAGGAGCTTTTTATCGAAAAATTAGGAGGTGAGCGCCGTGAACAATCTGAGTAATCCGAAGAAACCATTCGTCCTGGCATGCTCCCGGACACTGATCGTCGAAAACTTCAGAATGTACTGGTACATTCCGCTGCTGTCCTTCGCGGCCTACTTTTTCGGCGGCATCTTCCCGATCCTGGCTAACCGCGACAACATCGACGACTACGCGCGTTTTCTCCAGCACAGTTTTGAGGGCTTCAACGCCGCCTACCTGCTGCTGATGGCGTTCCTGCCGCTGATCGCTTCCGTGACCGTGATGAGCTTTTATCACAAGCAGGACCGCGCGATCGCGCTGCACAGCCAGCCGTTTGCCAAGTCCCGCATTTTTAACAGCCAGATCCTCTCCGGATGGCTGATGTGCGAGCTGCCGATCCTCCTGACAGCGCTGCTGTACCTGTGCTTCATGAAAGAATGCTATATCCACACGGTCAGCGACTCCTCCGGCTTTTACAGCAACGATCCGGCCACGCTGGAGATCAACATCTACACCGCTGCCAATGTGCTGCGTTGGCTGGGGAGCACCACTGCGATGATGACCTTTTTCTACGGGCTCTACACGCTGGCAGGCGCGCTGGTCGGCACCGGCATCATGCAGGTCCTGCTGTCGGGCGTATTTTTCGGCGCGCTCCCGCTGATCCTCTTCATCGCGAACGCTTACTGCGATGAATTCCTGCGCGGCTATGCCGGCATGTCCGATCTTGCGGAAAATCTGATGCTCGGATCCAATCCGATCCTCAAGGTGATCTCACACTACGGCAGCGGCACGGATTCGCTCGGCGGCGGAATTTGTACCGCGTATTTGGCGGCCGGACTGCTCGGCCTGATCCTGGCCCGCGTCGCTTACGGCAAAGCCAAGCTGGAAAAGGTCGGCGATTCCATGATCTTCAAACCGGTCGAAGAGGTCATTACCTGGCTGATCACCTTTGTCGGCACCACAGCCTGCGGCATGGTCTTCTATTACCTGGCCGGAAGTACCCTTGCGGTGCTGCTCGTCGGTCTTCTGGCCGGCCTGCTGGCGACCTTCTTTGTGGTCAAGATCATCATCGCCAAGTCCATCAAGGTCTTCCACAAGCGCAACCTGCTTTCGTTCGGT
>DJPG01000069.1 GCA_002439735.1 Firmicutes bacterium UBA6418
GCCGACAGCTTTTCGTCATTCGCGTCGCAGGCCGCAAGGGAAAGCACCAGCAGTGCCGCCAAGGCCAATGCCCACATTCTTTTCATATTTCGCACGCTCCTTTCTCAATACGAGTTTTGCTCCATCCTTTGCGGATATCCGCGGAGATGGCCGCCCGGCGCTCGGTCATCCCGCTTTGCGAGTGTCCCGCGGGCATGGCCGCCCTGCTGTCCGGGCGCGCAGCCGCTAATCCGCGCTCATCATCGTCCCCAGAAAGACCGGCGTTCCGGTGTAGGCGTCGAGGATCGCGTAGAGGAACGGACGATCCAGACGTACCGTATATTCGCGGATCGGTTCCGGGTTCAGCGCGGTCGCTCTGACCATGACGCCCGTCACGGCCGCCGCTCGCGTGCCCTCACGGTTGACATCGATATAGGTCTTGTGCAGGATCTCGTCGACGTACAGGTTCTGTCCGCTGCACGTCCCCATCCCCGAAAGATCGGCTGCCGCCGCGTCAAACAGGTTCTCCATGCCCATCCGCCGGAAGATCTTCGGCAGTGCAGTCGTTTGATACTCCGACTTGAACGCCGGAAGCACTGCGTGAACCACGGCGTGCTGTCCGGAATCGATGAACGCCGCAAAGCGTTTGCCGTCCATCTGTTTCAGATATTCCGCCACCGAAACGCCCTCGTTCGGCAGGATCGCCACAAACCGATAGCCGGAGCTGTAGGTCTTGATAAAACCGGTTGCAAGGTCATCCTGGCAATAAGTCTCTTCCTCAGAGTACATCAGACTGATCTTCTTTTTTTTGCCGTTTTCATCGGTAAAGGTTTCTTTTTTGATCTGACTTCCCTGGTATTGCTCGCTCCACTGATCCTCGAACGCGACCGCGTTGATCAGTACGGCCTGCTGTGCCGGTGAAAGCTCGTCAACGATCTTGTCGATCATACCGTAGGTATTCTGGTTGCACCAACGATTGATCGCCTTGACCGTGCTGCTCGAAAAGTCGCCGCCGCGCACGTCCGCCTGCAGAATATCCTTCAGGGTCTTCTGATAGGTCGGATTCAGCTCAAAAGCGTCGCTGTTATTGTACCATACTGAGTTAGCCACGTTTATCCGGCCTTTGCCGTCCGCATCGCTTTGCGGCTGTACCGCCGACCAGGCTTGGATCCACTGGTTGAGCGCGCCGGTGCTCATGCCGAACGCCGTTTCCATCTGCTTTTTGGTTTCACCTGCCGCGCCGTTTTCGGCCATCGACATCGCCATCAGGATCGAGGTCGGCGAGATCATAGAATTTCCCTTTGTGTCGGCTGCTTTTTGAAAGAGCTTGATCGAAAGATCCCGTACTTGTTCGTTGGTATCCCAAAGTTCCTCCCGGCTCCAAAGCTCGGTCGCTTCTTCCATTCTGTACGGTTGCACTGCATTGCGATTCCGATTCTTTTCTTCTATTTCATTGCCTCCTTTTGCTTCTCCTGTTTTTGCGTTCTGCAATCCGCTCTGTAGATCGTTCTGGGTGCTGCCCTCCGTTCCGTCCGCTGCCGCCCCCTCCTTAAGTCCGGCGGCATCATCGCCATCCCAGACCGCTCTGCCGTTTTCATCCTCCAACGTGCTCGGCTCCCCTGCCGCCACGTCGTTTCCGCCGATCCAAAAGCTGCTGTCAAGTATGCCGGAAAATCCAACGATCAATGTCAGGCAGGCCGCCGCTGAAACCGCTCCCAACACGGTCCGCATGCGTTTTTTCTTTTTCCGCGCGGCGGCTTCTTCCGCTGCCCGCATTCTCTCACTTTTCGCAAAGACATCCCGGATAAATTCCTCTCTTGTCTTCATACGGATACCCTCTTTTCTTCCAAAATTTCCCGAAGTGCCCGCTTGCCGCGGTAAACATAGTTTTCCACCTGCTTACGTCCTTTCTTCATGATCTTCGCTGTCTCTTCGTAGGAAAGTCCCTCCAGATAGACCAGATGCAGCGCCGTTCGGTATTCTTCTTTCATCTCGTTCATCGCCTCCGCGAGCTGCCGTTTTTCCTCACTGTCGAGGATCTTCTGCTCCAGCGAGACAAGATCCGCGTGTTCCTCCAGCGTTTCCATCGGCACCGCCCGCAGACGGCTGCGGCGTCGGATCCAGTCGATCGCTTTGTTTCTGGCAATGGCAAACACGTAGGTCTTGAGCGAACTTTTCGCGCTGAACCGATCCGGGTGGACAATCAGCTCGACAAAGACGTCCTCTGCAAGATCTTCGGCTGTATCCAAATCGTTTACGTAGCGATGGATGAAGAAGATCAGACTCTCGCGATAGAGGTCCACGATCTCTCCGAACGCATCGCGGTCTCCGTCTATAAAACGGCGGTAGCTTGCTGCACCGTGATCCATACGTTCCTCCGTATCCCTTTTCATATAGTTTGTCGTTTCCGGGAAAGAAAACCCTCACTTCCAATTTAACTTTTTGCGCGCCCGCGGTCAACTGTTTTGTGCGAATTCTGTATTTTCCCTTGCCCGCCGGGCACAATTCCAATATAATAGAGGTAACAGAAACTGCATGAGACAAAAAGGACGACAGATATATGGAACCGCAAACACAAGCAAAAAAACATACCGGCACGCCGGCAGACGCGCCAAACGGCAAGAACAAGAAGAAGAAAAAAACGTCCGCCAGGGGCATCCCCAGGCCGAATCCGTGGATTTACTATCCGGCTTCGGTCATCGTTCGGCTGTTTCTGCGCTTCAAGCTCAAAACGCGCTATGACACCGCCGCGCTCAAGGGCATCCGCGGTCCGGCCTTTGTGGTCTGCCCGCATGTATCCAACATTGACTTTCTGCTGGTAGCCATCGCCCTGATGCCGCACCGGCCGACCTTTATCGTCAGCCAGCATTTTATGGTCAACCCGAAGACACGCTGGATCTTGGAGCAGATGCACGTGATCCCCAAGAAAATGTTCTGTCCGGATATCCAGACCATCCTCAACATCCTGCGCGCCAAGGAGTCCGGCAATATCATCGTGCTGTTCCCGGAGGGGCGTCTGACCTGCTTCGGCCATTCGCTGCAGGTGACGGACGGCACCGCGGAGTTGGTCAAGAAGCTCGATATCCCAGTCTATATGATCTCGGAAGACGGCGCCTATAAGACTTTCCCCAAATGGGGTCGATCCGGTTTTCGCCCGGGTCGCATCCTGGTTCGCGCCGAAAAGCTCCTGGACGCGAAGGCCATCCCGGCCATGAGTCTCGCGGAGGTTCATGCCGCCTTGGAACGCGCGATCCTGCACGATGAGGACAAGATCTTTCCGGATGTCCGCTACCGCTGTAAATCACCGGCGCTCGGACTGGATGGCATTCTCTACAAATGTCCGTCCTGTCTGGCAGAGTTTCGGATGGAGACCGACGCGCGTCATATCCACTGCGCCGCCTGCGGGTTCGAAGCCGAACTGGATGAGACCTACCGGCTGCATGGCGCGCCGTTTGAACATATCAATGATTGGTATTTCTGGCAGGAGTCACTTTTGGATCTCGACACGCCGCTGGAAAGCGAGACCTTACTGGCCGCCGTCGGCTCGGACGGCAACATGAACCGCAATGCCGGCGCGGGTCGCATCTATATGGATCGGGAGATCATCCGCTATACCGGCACCTGCTGGGGCGAGCCGCTGGAGTTCACGGAAAAGACCGAAGACATCAAAGCCTTCCCAGCCTCTGTCGCCAATCATTTCGACATCTACCACAAAAAACAGCTTTATAACCTGCACCTGCGTCCGGATCCGCGCGCGGTCATCAAGTGGGTCATCTATCTGGACAAGGTGACGGCCGAGCGAGAGAGCACCCGAAACGAGAATCCTCAAAACGCATAGGTTGTACAGAAAAACGAAGTTTTTCTTGTGAAAAGATAAACTTTTCTTGCCATTCCGGATTTTATCAGTACACTATATAGTGGGATATTTTGCGGATGCGGGAACATTTTTCTTCGGCAGAGTACTTGGGAAGTTAGGAAGGCAAAACTTATGAACATATTTCATTTTATCTCGCTCTTCGGCGGCTTGGCGCTGTTTTTGTATGGCATGCGGCTGATGGGGGACGGACTGCAGCAGGGCTCCTCCGGAACACTGAAAAAATTCATGGAGAAAGTGGCAAACAATCCATGCACCGGTTTTCTCTTAGGGCTTCTGGTCACTGCGGTCATTCAAAGTTCGACGGCTACCATCGTTCTGACATCCGGTCTGGTCGGCGCAGGCATCCTCACGCTGCGTCAGTCCATTGGTATCATTCTCGGTGCCAATGTCGGAACCACCGTGACCGGGCAGATCATCCGGCTTCTGGATTTCGACGGAGACGCTTCTTCCTGGCTGAATATCTTCAAGCCATCTACGCTCGCGCCGATTGCTGCGATCATCGGGATTCTGGTGATTATGACCCTAAGATCGAACAAATCAGATATCCTCGGCAAGGTCGCGATGGGCTTTGGTATTCTTTTTACCGGTCTGCTCAACATGACTGCCGCTGTGGAACCGCTTTCGGAATCGGAAACTTTCGCGAACCTCTTTATCCAAATGTCAGACACGCCGGTACTCGGATTTCTCGTCGGTACCGGAGCCGCGTTCCTGATTCAAAGTTCCTCTGCCACCATCGGTATTTTACAGGCCTTATCCGTAACCGGCGCGCTGACGTTCAGTTCTGTCTACGCGATCATCATCGGGGTGAACATGGGCGATTGCATGACCACGGCCATCGTTTGTTCCATCGGTGCCAAGGCGGACGCAAAGCGGACAGGCTTGATTCATATCTTCTTTAACATCGCGGCTTCCGCTCTGGTTATCGCCGCGGTCGCCATTCTGCATGCCTCAGGTCTTTTGGACAGTATCTGGGACGCGCGGATTACCTCGGGCGGCATCGCCAACGCGCACACCTTGTTCCGGCTTTTTGCGGCGATCATCCTGCTTCCGTTCTCACTGCAGTTTGAGAAGCTGGCGAGAATCGTAATCAAGGATGATTCATCTGCTGTGGACGGCATCGAAGAAGAGATCCAGCATCTCGACGAAAAGCTGTTTGCTTCGCCGGCTCTGGCTCTTTCCAGCATCAGCAGTGTCATTGCCAAGATGGCTTCTCTGGCGGTTTCCGGTGTCAAAACCGCAGTGCGGACGATCCGTCATTATGACGAAGACGCCGTACAGCGCATCAACCAGAACGAAGACAATATCGATACGCTGTCTGACAAGGTCGACCATTACATGATCCGCTTCTCGCCGCACGTTCCGAAAGGCACGAGCAGCAATCTGCTGAACTACTATATTCAGTGTTTCTCCGAATTTGAGCGGATCGGCGATTACGCGACCAACATCACCGAAACCGCTTCTGATATCGCAGAAAATGGCATCCGATTTTCATCGACGGCTCATTGGGAGCTTGCGGTTCTCGGGGAAGCGATCGCACAGGTTCTGGATGACTCCTATAAGGCGTTTACCAAACTCGACGCGCAAACTGCCAAAAAAATTGAACCGCTCGAAGAGGTCATCGACGATCTGGTTTCCCAGCTTCGTTCCAACCACATCGAACGGTTCCACAACGGAGACTGTACGGTTCACGGCGGTATCGCGTTCCTGGACATCCTGGTCAATATCGAACGGATCTCCGATCAATGCTCCAATATCGGCATCTACACACTGCTGCTCAAGGAACCGCAAACCGTACAGAACCAGCACGATTATTCCAAATATCTGCACAGTGGTCAGAACGCGGAGTTCAACGCCCTCTACCGCAAATATCATGACAAGTATTTCGGCCTGCTGGCAAATCCAAATGGATTGGATACCTTATAAGCTATAAAAGCAACAAAAATAGACTGTACCGTCGCGGCGATCTTCTCGTCCGGGTACAGTCTTTTTTTCGTTTTTGGTCTATGCTTTCATGCGGGCAAACGCGAGCAAACCATGTGTTCTTCCGCTCTGAAAGTCCCTAATCTTCCAGTTCGGTACGCATACGAAGCAACTGGTGGAGCAGGCGGTTCAGATCGTTGACGCGTCTGCATACTACATAGGTATTTTCCTCATGATGCATGAAGATTGTGTTCAGCGTCCGGTTCAACTCCTCACAGAGATCGTCCACCGCGGCCGCAAAGCTGGCTCGCAGATCGCGGCTACCGTCTTCTGCCACCGTACCCCCGCGGAAAAAGTCGACCGTGCTGATCTTGTAGTGATATTCAATGCCGAACATCTCAGAAACCTTCATTGACAGACGATTTTTGATGTCGTTGCTGTGCGCCTCGAGCATCCGCGGATTGCTCTTGAAGTTCTCGGCGAATGCAGCGGCTTCCTTCTTCACCGCAATAAAATATTCATTTAGCGCTTTGAACTTGGCATCGAATTCCACCATCGGCATTTTCAGCGCTGTGCGATAAAGCACGATCTGTGACAGTGCGCTTTCGATGATATCGCGCAGCTTAAGTTTTGCGGAGGTTTCGATGATCTCTTGCACCGTCGTCCGGCAATCCTGCTCGATGGCAGTCTTCAGCTCTTTGATACCGGCTCCGCTGCGCGCGCTGACCGGAAACATCTGGATCTCCTTGACACCCATCAGCTTGCAGATCAGACCGCGGCAGTAATGCAGATAGTCCGTCAGATCCGCTTCGTCGATGGTGTCGATCTTATTGACGGCAAAGTAGAATTTGGATGCGAATTCCTTGGCGTTCTGCAGGAAATCGATCTCGATCTGGTTGATCGGACTGTCCACAGAAAGCATGAAGATGACAGCGTCGCTCTCTTTAACATAGGAATAGGCCGCATCGGAATTTTTCTGATGCACAGAACCGACGCCCGGCGTATCGACAAAGGTCAGCCCTTTCTGCAGGAACGGCGACGGACAATAAAGCTTCACTTCGGAAACACCCAGATGATTGTCGCTGTTTTCCTGTTCGTTGATATAGGCGGACATCTCATCAAAACCGATCTCCTTGACGATTCCATTGTCAAAGCGCACCGTTGCTGCCTTTTCACCGTATTCGATGGTCGTTACGACAGCCGTGACCGGAACAATGCCGACCGGCAGGATCTTGTCCGCAAGGATCGCGTTGACCAGCGTGCTCTTGCCGCGTTTGAACTGCCCGATGACCGATACCGTGATCTTTTGGTTTTCCAGTTTGTCACAAAGCTCCTCAGCTCTGGCAAGCTCGCCTTTGGTGATCTCATATTTTGCGAAGATATCGCAAGCTGCTTTCACGACCTCCGCGATCGGACGCTTTTCCTGCTTCTTCGCTGCCTGCGCTTTCAAGCAGCTCATCCGGCAGCCGTCTTTCGCGTCCGGGCAGCCGACACAATTTTTGCTCTGGTATGCCATTATTTGTTCTCCTTACTTTTGCTGATAAAACGGACAGACCGCACAGGCCGGATCCTGCGCGCGTTTTTCTTCATCGCAGTATAGCGGCTTCAGGATCAGATTTGGCCGAATCTGATCACCGGACAGGGACTTCAGAGCCGCAATCTCGCACAGGGTGCCGACGAATTCAGTATGCTGACCGGTCTTGACGCCGCGCATGGTTTCGCGGTACAGCTTTGGCATATCCCGCTGTGCGAAAGCCGGATCGTATTCATAAAATTCTTCAAATACCGGCAGTTCCACCGGATTGTAC
Source organism: Firmicutes bacterium UBA6418 (assembly GCA_002439735.1). Taxonomy (GTDB): domain Bacteria; phylum Bacillota; class Clostridia; order Peptostreptococcales; family Anaerovoracaceae; genus CAG-238. The sequence goes on from DJPG01000069.1 coordinate 7,585, forward strand.
AGCGGACAAAACAGCATGCAGGCGTTGCACTTGCTGCACCCGTTTTCGTCCACCAGCGGCAGGGACTTCGTTCTGCCCTCTTCCGGTTCCTGCATCTTGACACAAACATATTTACAGCCCACAACGCAGGCGGCACAGCCGTTGCAATGCGGGATTCGTTCTTTTAACTGCATATTCAGCCTCCATATTCCGCCCCGGGAAAATCCATGCACCCGGCCTGTTTCACAAGGTTCGGCGTTTGCGGTTTTCGCAGGGGATAAAAAATAACAGTGCGCCGCTTTCGCGAAACGCAAAAGGGCAACACTGTTATCATACTATATTTTTGCCAAACATTCAAGATATTCAGTTGATCTGTTTTTCCGTTTCGTCCAGAAGATCTGTCATACTCTTGAGTGCAATACTCAGCGTGGACATGTTGTGCAAAAGCGCCGAGGTGGTCGGCTGGATCAAGCCAGCGACTCCACTCAGGATCAGCAGCAGATTGAAGCTGACGATCACGCGGTAGTTTCGATGAATCCTCTGCATCAGGGCAGTTGCCAGGCGGCGGAGAATAACCAGCTCAAACAGATTTTCCGAAGAAATCGTGATATCCGCGATCTCGCGCGCGATCGCCGCGCCGGAGTTGATGGCAATACCCGCGTCGGCTTCCGAAAGTGCCGGAGAGTCGTTGACGCCATCTCCGACCATGATGACGCAGTGTCCGGCTTTTCGCTGCTGCCGGATGAATGCTGCCTTGTCTTCCGGCAGAACCTCCGCATAGAATTGATCGACACCGACCTCCCTCGCGATGGCGGCCGCTGTATGGCGGTTGTCGCCGGTCATCATGACCACATTTTGGATCCCGCAGGCATGCAAGGCTTTCACCGCCTCTGCAGCTTCCTCCCGCAGTGGATCGGAAATGCAGATCACAGCCGACAAAACGCCGGAGATTGCCAGATATAGATAAGAATGTTCTCCCGAAAGCGCGTCGATTTTCCAACGCTCTTCCTCCGGAACGGAGCAACCCTCATCCTCGAAGACGAAGTGCTCGCTGCCGATGACGACCTTCTGCCCTTCTACCGTACTCTGGATTCCATGCGCCACCACATACTCCACCTTGGAGTGATATTCTTCATGGGAAAGTCCTCTTGCCTTGGCTTCCTGTACAACAGCATTGGCCATCGAATGTGGATAATGCTCTTCCAGGCAGGCTGCCAGACGCAGCATTTCGTCCTTGGATCTGCCGCCGAATGGGATGATGTCTTCCACCTTCGGTGTCGCGTAGGTCAACGTTCCTGTCTTGTCAAAGACAATGGTGTCCGCCTTGGAAACCGCCTCTAGGAACTTCCCGCCTTTCACGGAAATATCGCTGTCACTGCATTCACGCATAGCCGAAAGCACCGCGATCGGCATGGAAAGCTTCAGCGCGCACGAAAAATCGACCATCAGAACCGCCAACGTCTTCGTCACATTGCGTGTCAAAAGATAGGTCAGAGCTGTGCCGCCTAATGTGTACGGTGCCAGTTTGTCTGCAAGGTTTGACGCTTTGTTTTCGGTTTCGGATTTTAATTTTTCCGATTCTTCGATCATATGGATAATGCGATCATAGCGTCCGCTTCCGGAAGACTTTTCTACGGCAATCACGCCCTGTCCTTCTTCGACAACCGTACCGGCATAGACCAAACTTCCGCATTCTTTTTTAACCGGAATGGATTCACCTGTCATTGAGGCTTGATTGACCATCATTTCGCCAGAAACTACTTTGCCGTCGAGCGGGATCAAATTGCTCATGCGAATCACGACCTGATCACCAACTTGAACCTCATGAAGCGGTGTCAAAACCTCATGATCACCCTCTTTTACCCAGACCTTGTCAACATTCAGCGACATGGCACCGGCCAGATCCGCAACAGACTTCTTATGCGTCCATTCCTCGAGAATCTCACCGATCCGCAGCATAAACATGACGGAGGATGCCGTGTTCACATTGCCCTGTAGCATGGAAACAGTGATCGCCGTCGCATCTAAGACCTCGACGGTAAGTTTTCCATGAAGCAGGGACGCAAGACCTTTTTTGATGTATCCGACGGAGCGCCAGATCGCGATTCCTGTGCGCAGCGGTACCGGAAACAGCAGCTTGGAAACGCAGCGTTTCGCGACAGTGAATACCAGTTTGTCCTCAAATTCTCGGTTCAGTGCCCGTGAGGTGTGCTCCGGCACCAGATCCAGCTGTGCTGCGGTCGCAAACTGAAAGGATGCAAAGGCCGCGAGCAGAAGCTCTCGTTCGCTACCTTCATAGAGAATGACCGCATCGCAGGTTCGATCGTAAACCTTCACTTCCTTGACCGGCTGCAGGCTGCGCAGATAATATTCCAGTACATCTGCATCGCTGAGCGTCATGCGGCCGCAGCACAGATGTACCCGCATTCTCTGCATGCCATTGAGTCTGCATTCATGCAAGATCTTACATTTCATTGCAATCGCCTTCTGTTTTTTCAGACTCGCAGCAGGTGCAGGTAGCATCCTCCTTGCCACAGTCTTCCACCACTGCTGCAGCTGCTTCTTCTGCGCGTACTTCATTGATAGCCTTTGCGTCCGCCAGAATATCATCTGCGTTTTCTTTTACGTTGGTCGCTGTCTTCATGACAGTTTCCTTTGCGCGCAGAACTGCCGCTGTGGTATGGGTATATACCTTTTTAGCATCGTCGCTGCCTAAAATTTTAAGGCCTGCCGTTCCAAAGAGAACGCCGCCTGCAAATAAACCTACTTTGTCCCATTTTACGTCTTTCAACTTCTTCATGGTGTATACCTCCTGTTTTTCTTGTATCTTTTGAACATAAATATTATAGTTAGTCTCCGCTTACTTGTCAAGCGTTCACTCTGGTTTTCAGCAGATCTTCAAAAACTTACAGTTTCCGAAATCTTGCGCGTTCGTCCACAGGAACCGCAATGTTTTTTGTTATAAATCACATTTTTGAAATTCGCACGTACTGTCAGACCAACCATGTGCGGCAGAAACGAATGTGCATTACATCTTTTTGTACAAAACAGTCGGAAATGATCGGTACAAAAATTCAAAGGAAAAGAATGGATGAGCTTTTCAATGTCGCATGCCGACAAAGGCTACAAGTCCAACTTTTTTTATTGAAAGTGTATGCCGTCAAAACCTGCAGACATATTTTTTTGAAAAAAACGTGCTGCAAACCACCACAATGGCATTTGCAACACGCCGAATCCTTATAAAAATAAATGTGTGCGCAGCGAACGGTTCGCTATGGCTGATAATTTCTTACGATCTCTGTGATCTGTCTGTTCTCAACGGTCACGGTCGTGTTGTTGACCTCAAAGCCGTAAGAATTCGCGTCATCTTCCAGAATCTTCCGAAACGCTTCCGCGTTATATTCTTGATCCGGATGGTCAAGATCGGAATTGTCGATAAAGACAAACGTTGCCGCGAGCGGCAGGCTTGCGGTTCCGAGATTCGCATAGGTGTGCGCATCATCCATACCCTCGACATAATAGACGCCGCCATCATCATCGGTCGCGAAGTCGATGCCGCCCTGCTCCTCACCGCCGTTGACGGATATGATACCGTTTTGATTCTGCTCTACGTTCTCAACTGCATATTCTTTTCCGCCAGCAACGATCGTGTCGCCGGCTTTGAGCGTCGTGATAGCAACGGCGTCAAACAGTTCCTCTTCGTAGCCGGTTACTTTCAGCGCCAAATCACCGTTCTGCTCTGTCAGATCGACTGCCGAAAACGATGCCGGAAAGGTTTCATCCGTCATGGTTTCCATTGTGATTCCGGATAGCATCGGTTCTACACGCTGTGCTTCCTTCTGCGCTTGCTTCCCATCGTTTCCGCATCCGGCCAGCAGCAGCATCATCATCACACAAAATATCAATGCGATCATCCGGTTTTTTTTCTTTTCCATAAGCTCTCTCCTTTCTTTCCCCTGTAGATGTTCCTATTTTAACACTTTCGAAAACGGAATACAAGAAGAAAACACAAGAAAAAACGCCGCAAACGATCTCTCCAATCATTCACAGCGCGTATAATCATGGTTGCGGGGGCCGGATTTGAACCAACGACCTCCGGGTTATGAGCCCGACGAGCT
>DJPG01000010.1 GCA_002439735.1 Firmicutes bacterium UBA6418
GCGAATCCGGCAAGCCGGACGAACTCAAGGCCAAATACGGCATGACTGCCGCCGACATCGTGCGCGCGGTGAAACAGCTCGTCAGAGCGTAGGCGCGCAGCCAAGCTTATCAAACAGATATCAAACGGATCTTGTTATTTACATCGCGATAGAATAAAAGAAGCGAATACATAAACCATAAGATGATCAAAAGCCTGCATTGGATCCCGCAGCCTCCTCCACAGTGGTACATACAATACCGCTCAAGGGCAGACGCCGGGGATCGCGGTGCAGGCTTTCTTGTACGTAGTTTCGGACTCTGCGGATATGCCGCGTCAACGCATGCACCATGCGCTTTAAAAAACTAAAAAAATTTACGCCGCGCTCCCTGATTTCGACAAGATTCGCGGTTCGCGTGAGCTATGCTATATGCAAGAGGGTTGAGATTGTGATCATTTACGGGGAATATCTTTTTTTGGAGAATTTTATAACCGGGTGCCTGCTCCTGTTGCTGACCGGCAGGCTGCTCGGAGAGAATGCGAGGCATCTGCGGCTGATCGCGGCGGCGACCTTGTGCGGACTCAGCAGCTTTGCCCTGCTTGCCGGTTCGCATACGATGAGCGGGCTTTGCGGAATGGCTGCGCGGGGCGCGATCGTACTGCTCGTGCCGTATGTGGCGTTCGGCGCGGAGTCTTTTCGAAAACTGCTCAAAAAAAGCGTCCTGTTTCTGGGATTGACCATGCTCTCCGGCGGCGCGGCGATGGCCTTTCTTTTATGGCAGCAGATTCCGGCTGTCAGCGGGAACGGGAGTCTTTATATGGAAGCGGTCACCTATCTGCAGCTTCTGTGCTGGGGAACTCTGGCTTTCGGTCTTTCCTGGTGGTTTGTCAAGTTGATCCGGCATCTGCGGCTTGCGCAGTGGACACAAGGGTCGATGGATGTGGTGCTCTCCCGAGGACAAGAGGCCTGCAAGCTGCATGCGGCGCTGGATACGGGCAACTGCCTTTGCGAACCGGTCAGCGGCCGACCGGTGATCCTGGTTGACCGAAAGGGTCGCAAAAAGCTGGGACTTCCGGCAAGGCTCGACCAAGGCATCTATGCGCAGCGCTTTGTGCTGATCCCATTCAAGGCGGTCGGAACCGGAGCGGGACTGCTGGAGGGACTGCGCACGGACTGCATCTCTTTTGTGGGCAAAAGAATTGAGAAAGCGGTGCTGGCTTTTTACGACGGCGACTTTGGAGAAGCGGAAGCACTTATGAACAGAGAGGTTTTGAATTATGAGATTTTGGAAAATGATACAAAAGCTTCGTGAAAAGTTTACCCTGCGGCGCTTGCTCCGCCAGGCAAAGAGCATCTATTATATCGGCGGCAGCGATGTGCTTCCGGAACCGTTGGACAGTGAAGAGGAACAGCGCTTCCTTGCCGCATATGCGGCAGGCAGTGAGGAAGCGCGCAGCATGCTGATCGAACATAACCTCAGGCTGGTCGTCTATATCGCCAAAAAATTCGAAAACGCAGGGATCAATGTGGAAGATCTGATCTCGATCGGCACCATCGGTCTGATTAAAGCGGTGAATACGTTCAAAGTGGACAAAAATATCAAGCTGGCGACCTATGCTTCCCGCTGCATCGAAAATGAGATCCTGATGTATCTGCGCAGAAGCACCAAGCTTAAGAGTGAGGTCAGCCTCGACGAACCGCTCAATGTCGACTGGGACGGCAACGAACTGCTGCTCAGTGATATCCTGGGGACGGAGAACGACATCGTGTCGCAGCATCTGGAAGAGGAGGTCAACCGCAAGCTGCTTTACGGCGCGATGGAAAAGCTCGCGCCAAGGGAACGCGAGCTGATGGAAATGCGCTTCGGACTCAAAAACGGCAAAGAAATGACCCAAAAGGAGGTTGCGGATAAACTGGGGATTTCACAATCCTATATTTCCCGTCTGGAAAAGCGCATCATCACCCGCCTGCAGCGTGAGATGCGCAAGCTCGGCTGAGGACTGCCAGGCCGAGGCTTGCCGGACTCCGCTGCATCGACTCCGCTGCGGATTTTTTCTCAGCATGAGATCAAAGAAAGACAAGGAGGCGGAAGGGAACCGATAATTGGCAGGTATGAATCGCAGCGCCATCGTACATAACAATCTTATACGTTACATATGCAGCGCAGATCTCGCACGCGATAGGAATCTCATCGCAAGCAGGATCCGCCTGCATCAAATTGCGAATGAGGACTGGTGTGACTATGGTGAACAAAGTGGAAATCTGCGGGGTGAATACCGCGAAGCTGCCGCTTTACAAAGAAGCGGAAATGATGCAGATGATTGAAAAGATACAGGCAGGCGATAAAGCTGTCCGGGATGAATTTATCAAAGGAAATCTCAGACTGGTGCTCAGCGTGATCCAACGCTTTTCCAACCGTGGTGAAAATCCGGACGATCTGTTTCAAGTAGGCTGCATCGGTCTGATCAAGGCACTGGATAATTTTGATCTGAGCCATGGCGTGAAGTTTTCGACCTACGCGGTACCCATGATCATCGGGGAGATCCGCCGTTATCTCAGAGACAACAACGCGATCCGCGTTTCCCGTTCCATGCGGGATCTGGCCTATAAGGCGCTGCAGGCGAAAGAGACCCTTGCCAATCAGCTGCAGCGGGAACCGACCATCGAAGAGATCGCGAAGTTCATGGAGACAGATCGGGAAGACATCGTGATGGCGCTGGAGTCGATCCAGGAACCGGTCTCGCTGTTCGAACCGGTCTTCCACGATGACGGCGACGCCCTGTATGTGATGGATCAGGTGCAGGATACCAAGAACACCGATCTGAACTGGATCGAAAATCTATCTCTGTCGGAGGCAATGAAAAAACTGACCCCACGCGAACGCCATATCCTCAACATGCGCTTCTTTGAGGGCAAGACCCAGATGGAAGTCGCGCGCGAAATCTCCATCAGCCAGGCACAGGTCAGCCGCCTGGAAAAAAACGCGCTCAAATATATGCGAAAATATGTGTGAAGCGAAGCAAAAAGAATGCAAAGAAAGTGACAATCCTATGTGTTTAAGCATAGGATTGTCTGAAAAAAATTATGAAAACTATAGGAGCATATTTGACGCATCGTCACTGTATGAACTCTATGGTATATGCATGTAAAACTTCATAATATATATCAAGAATTCTATTCGTTCGTTTATCTTTTGAACAGACTTCAGAATCTAGGATTTGTATATAAAATGTGTTTTGGAAATTGTACCGGTAGTTCGTACGGTGCTTCTGTGAGTATCATACTAGAAACGATAATCCATATTAGCAGTGACGGTAACGCTAGCAGAGCTAGGAGTATCATTCCCTGTAGTTCCGTATTTCACCTTCCAGGTTATTCCGTGATTTTCATCCATTTTTGCATTTGATGTGGTTATAGAGGCTGGAAGATTTACATTAACCATGTTATTCAATCCAGAGATCGCAACTGTTCCGGAGGCAGCGTTTTCATCTGAATAACCACTTTCCGCATATATGGTTGCAGAAGTGCCTCCGGCAACAGCACTGTAAATTAAATCTACGGTCGCAAAGAAAGTACCCACTGCTGGATGCAATTGTGAAAAAACATTGAATAAGTTTGGCATCTGGTCGCCATCCCCATCAGGTGTTATTTCCATTACGTCTAAAAAATCTTTTTTTGAACATTTGAATGTCAAATCTGCAGAAACGGGGTATGCAGATGTTGCACCGCTAATATAAGATAAAACATTAGCAGAACGACCAAATACCCGAACTAATTCAAACCCTATTTCTTTACTGCCTCTATCTCGGTAGTCTCTTTTTGCAACAGACATAATGATTGCTTCTGCACCAGAGGTTGAGCCGAGAGAAGTGCCTGCAACAACATCGACATGCGCGTATTTATCGTAGTTTGCAGCAAGTGACAGAGAAGAATCTCTCTTTATGAAATTTGTGTGATTAGAATTGAGGAAATGATTATAATATTCCTCATATTTCTCAAACAATTCTCTGAAGAATAAAACTTGTCCGTTTTCTTCAAGATAATTAAACGAAACGGAAGCAATGCTTTGCCTGAAATCTAAGCTACTGCAAAAATCAATTGTAATCGGAATCCGTTTTTCGTTCATCAAAACATAGGTTTTTATTACATCCATGTGAAGGGATTTCCCAACCGCATAGGTTTCTGTTTTTAACAATTGGTTTTCAAAATGAAATGGAATTTTTCCAGAACCAATTAGGATTTCTCCGCTTCCGGTGACATGTAAGCCTTTATCATCATTATATTTATATCATTATATTTATCTTGGAAAAATAAGTGAAATCCATCAGATGTGGAAAAACTGTTCAGCGCATTTTGTGTGGTATTTGCATTGCGGCTTGCATAATTTTTCAATTCGTTTAATCCGCTTTGATTCATAATTTGAAGACTTTGCGTATCTTTTGCAAGACTAAGAAAGATGGAAACTGAAGAGGACTCTGCATAAACAAATTGTACACAAGAAAAAACTAAAACAAAAATCATCACAACGCTTAATATCTTTTTCATAATAATACCTCCCTCAATTTAAAGTGTATCCGCTTGTATCCTTCATAACATAAACAGGTCAGATTGTATATCGACTGACGGTTTAGCAGCATATTCTTGGAAAAAAGTAGAGTTTTGAAGAAAATTCCTCTATAATAAAAGCAGATAACGGAAAATATGGAAAATGACGAGGGGGAAAAGCATGAATGTTGAAAAGACAGGGAAGTACATCGCTGCATGTCGAAAAGAAAAAGGATTCACTCAAGCAGCTTTAGCAGAAAAATTATATATCACCGATAAGGCGGTTAGTAAGTGGGAACGAGGACTGTCACTTCCGGATATTGCGCTTTTGGAACCTTTGACAGAACTGCTTGGCATTAGCATAACAGAACTGTTTCAAGGAGAATCCTCATTGCAAAGTAATGTGTCAAAAGAAATCGCTGATCAGTTGATTACAGATTCAAGTCAGACATATGCCAATTATACAAGAAAAAAATCAAAGAGAATGATAGGAGTTCTCCTTGCCATTTTGATTTGCATTGCGCTTTTTGTTCTAATTGCGTTTGATTATTATCATACGCAGAAAAAGGTAACGGATATTTCAATTACTTATCATGTAGCGTGCGAAAATATTGTAATGCTGTATGATGAATTGACGGATTCGGAAAGAAAAACTGTGACAAATTTAGAGGAAGAAGCGTATCAAAATGCCATTTTTTATGCAGGAAGTGCATCTGCACTGTTGCATTCCGGAAAAACGCTTATGCAGGACTATCCTCAGTTGTATACAGATTCCGAGAAATTAGAAAAAACGGTATATGAATTATATGAAAGCCTTTGTGCAGCACAAGAAAACAATCGAAACTACAAAATCCATGGATTAAAGTATGCCCGGCAGGTGACACGGTTGTATAGGGAATACCATAGTTTCGTTGATTCTTTTGAGAAAATTCGCAAAAAAGCATCCATTAGCGGAGAGAAAGCGTTTTGACAAGATTGCTTTTTACACAAGAAAAATTTTGCAGTGTTGGAAACAGCTTTGCGGATTCTTTTGTGCCGGATGCATTGAAAACTTGTCGGAAACATGGTAACATAGAAATGCATGAAATTTGTTATGAAATCTTGCGCAGCCGGGCGTGCCGGCACATAGCGGCATGCAGCAAAGCGCTGCGCGAGTTAACCTGACAGGAGGATACCATGATTTATACAAAAGAAGTGGAGCAGATGTGTCCGGTCAATAAAGGCGCTTATCACGGACCGGCTCCGATCCCGCAGGAGGGAAAATGGACACAGGTCAAGGAGATCAAGGACATTTCGGGACTGACCCACGGTGTCGGTTGGTGCGCGCCGCAGCAGGGCGCCTGCAAGCTGACGCTGAACATCAAGGACGGCATCATCGAAGAAGCGCTGGTCGAGACGATCGGCTGCTCCGGCATGACGCATTCGGCAGCTATGGCCGGTGAGATCCTGATCGGCAAGACACTGCTGGAAGCGCTGAATACCGACCTTGTCTGTGACGCGATCAATACCGCCATGCGTGAGCTGTTCCTGCAGATCGTTTACGGCAGGAGCCAGTCCGCGTTTTCCGAGGGCGGCCTTGCTATCGGCGCAGGACTTGAGGATCTCGGCAAAGGCACCAGAAGCCAGATCGGGACCATCTACTCCACCAAGGCCAAGGGACCTCGCTATCTGGAACTTGCAGAGGGCTACATCACCGAAGTCGGACTCGATGAAGAGGGAAACATCATCGGCTATAAATATGTCAACATGGGTAAAATGATGGACGCCATCAAAGCCGGCACCGATGCGCTCGAAGCCATCGAAAAAGCAAGCGGCAAGTACGGCAGATTCGATGAAGCGGTCAAGAAAATCGACCCGAGACAGGAGTAGGAGGCGCGAGGATGATCACATTTGAAAATTACGACAGAAAGATAGAAAAAATCAACCAGGCTCTCGCGGCTTACGGGATCGCTTCCCTGGAAGACGCGGAGAAGATCTGCAAGGACAAGGGCATCGATCCTTATAAGGTCGCAAAAGAGATCCAGCCGATCTGCTTTGAAGATGTGTGCTGGGCTTATGTTGCAGGCGCGGCGATCGCCATCCAAAAAGGATGCAGCAAGGCAAGCGAAGCAGCCAAAGCCATCGGAGAGGGACTGCAGGCGTTCTG
>DJPG01000124.1:0-269 GCA_002439735.1 Firmicutes bacterium UBA6418
TGTCATCCGTCAGATTACACGGCGGCGTTTTCGTCAGATTGTTTGGGTGTGATAACGCAGTCTGAGAGTGTGACGGTCATTCTATCAGCAGCATTCCGTCAAATTGAAAGGGTCATGCGCAATGCGTATGCGGCATGACCCGAAAGCAGTTATACAAGCCGTGTGTCTTCTACGGCTTTCCGTACAGCTTCTGCATCAATGATGCTTTTTCCCTGACTGGCTCCGATCATCAGACTTCTGTCACAGATCTTGTTGATCATACGGACGGT
>DJPG01000124.1:347-3526 GCA_002439735.1 Firmicutes bacterium UBA6418
TGGCGGCAGTCTGCACCTTCTAATTTTTTGGTAATGTAAACTTTGCCTTCTTCTTTTGAAATGCCGCCCATATGGTAATTCATAACGATCCTCTGGCGGAGCGATTCGTGGGTACTCTGATTCAGTGTGATGTTTAGCCTTGGCTGACCGATCAGAAGTACAACTGCAAGATCTCGGGAGTCCATTTCAAAGTTGAACATGATCTGTAAGTCCGACAGAACTTTGTGGCTCAGCATGTCGGCTTCATCCATGATGATCACCGGGGTGATCCTTTTTTCCAATGCGCAGCGTTTCACTTCCCGTTGAATGTCACAGAACAGGTCATTTTTACGAAAAGCCGGCTCCGCTCCCAGCCCGAAGGCAATCTGGCGATAAAAATCCATCACGGTCAGGGTGGAAAGACTATGATAGGAAACCTGAAAAAGGGATGGATTCAGGGATGAGGCCCAGCGTCTGACTGCGGTAGTCTTTCCTCTTCCCGGCGCTCCGGTCAGGACGCCGAAGCCTTTTGTGCGGCTGAGATAATTAAGCCGTACGCTTGCTTCCGACAGTTCTGCGGTATCCACAAAGACATCTTTCGCGTTCTTCAGGAAGGGATTAAAAGCGAGACTGTAGCGGGCAGTGTAATCCATCATGTTTCCTCGCCTCCTTCACTTAAACGAAACCGTTCCCGTTTGACATCCGCATTTTCCTGTTTGCTTAGAGGGCGGAGCCGGACCGGGGTTAGATCTCCGGAAGGCTCCACTACATAGGCTGTCTGCAGATCGGGAGAATAGCGAATCCGGATGCGCTGCTTTGCGTAGCGGTAATGGATCTCGTATTCTGCCTTGTTGATCGAGATGACATGGTCGGCGGAGACCCTGCGCTCGATTTCATACAAAAAGCTCGTGGCAATCGTATCCTCGGAAAGTCTGCGGATCTGTTCCGGTTCTGCGAAAAAACGTTCTTCCGGGCTCATGCCGCCCAGGGATGCATGGATCGACTGGTTGTAGCGCTGCAGGTAGGCAAAGAAGGCAGTACGAAGTTCCTGCAGCGTATGGATCGTTCGCAGATCGAGTGTGGATAAAAACTGAAGGCGCAAAGTCAGAAACCAACGTTCGATCTTCGATTTGCTGGTCGGCGTGAATGGTTCGCAGTAATGGACTGAAGAGCCGATCCTGGCTGCCAGGAGTTCCATTTGCTGATTTCGGTAACTGGAACCGTTGTCAAAGCTGAACAATTTCGGGCGGCCATGTTTGGAAACCGCCGAACGAATGACCGTCATAAGGTTTTCATAGTTATCGTGAAAGAAAACATCCGCGGCCACGATGAAACGGCTGGCATCGTCAATGAGTGCGATAAAAAACACCCGTTTTTTCCCCTCATCGGTGGAAAGATAGGGCCCGTAGCAGGTATCCCCATACCAGACCTCATTGATATGGGCTCTTTCGTATCGGCGCATGTCTTTCCCGTCCGGAGCATCTTCTTCTTTTCGTATCTGACGAACGAAACGCTCCACGGTGGAAACGGAAACCTGTCCGATCCGGATACTTCCGTTATCCAGAAGCTTACGGTGGATTTCCGCGGCAGGAATGCGCGGATGTTCTGCCTTCAGAAAGCGAATTTGAGACTGAAGATCCGGATCCAGCCTTCGGCTGCTGCCTTCATCCTTCCGGCTTTTCGGCATAAGACCGTCAAACCCCTCTTTTTGATAAGCGCGATGCCACTTTTCCATCGTAGAAGCGCTGACGGTGACCGGCTGCCCATTCGGCCCTGCATAAGTTTTCCCGGCGGCACGGCGAAAAAATTCCCGGTTGCTGATGGCGGGATCACTGGTTCCTGTCTCAAGCGGAGCGATCACGGCATAGCGGAACAGAGCGATACGTTGTCTTTGATCCAAAGTCATAAGCTCACCACCTTTCCCGAACCATCAGCCCATCCAAAGCAATGGTGTCGTATTGCCAGAGGAAGTAATCCTGTCCATTGTGCTCAAAGCGGGAGCGGACCCAACGGGTTTGTCCGTTCTCATCGGTGATCAGAGCTTCCACAGGGCTGCCGCAAGTGAACGTCTGACAGATTCCGTGCTGATCGACATACCCATAGCGGCCATTCGCCAGACGCTTCAGAGGGTAGGTGCCATGTGTGGGTCTTTTTAGATAAACCAGAGCCTCATGCAGACTTTCAAAGGGCGCAAGCAGATCATTCAAAGCTTCCTGCAGAAATCGTTCCTGCGGATCATCCGGATCCGCGCACGCAAAAGGACTGCATCCGCCTTCGCTGCTGAAACCGGCGGCAGCAAGCAGATCCTGCGCTCTGCAATCAAGGTCGCAGAGTCGTAAAAAAATTTCGTTTCGTGTTTTCATGTCAAAACCTCCTACTGTTTTTTTCTATGATAAGAGATTTTGGCCGAGGATGCAGGTAAAGCTATGTTGGTGGAATAAAAAGAAGATTGCGGGTGCGACGAATCTGCATGAATTGCATCGCATAAGCAGTCAGACAGGGAACGGTTCATGCATCAGAAAGCGAGGCACCGATCGAGAGAAGACGCTGCTGCCAGAACCTGCGGAACTGGCGAAACAGATATTTCACGTTGTTTTCATCAAGGAGGAGATTTCGCTGCAGGATTTCTTCCGGACTTTGGCGGCGCTGCATGCAGGCAAGGATTTCCTGCTGATCCTTTAAAGGAATCTGGGAATATGGGACAAGCAAAGATGGGATCAAGGCATTGGTTCGATGGCATTCCTTGCACCGGACGCGCTGAATGACAAGCGAAACCGAAACCGACAGGAACTTCACCTTGCGCCGATAATGGCCGTAGCGGATCAGACAGCCGCATTTGCCGCAAGGGCATTGGAGCATGTGGAACTGGAGATGCTCAATCATATTATCATAATTTTTTTGAGAAAAATGGTTGCAATCTTGGAAGAAAATCGTTATCATGTTTAGGTAGACACATAAGGGCAATGCTCTTGGGTGTGGGTACAGGACAGGATCGGTTGGAACCTATTGAGATCCTGTCCTTTTTTATGCATGACTTAAGGATAGCACAAAAAGCTCCGAAATCAAAGATTGTGACGCAAATTGAGCCAGAATTTTTGATGCGGAGCTTTCCTTATTTTGACGGAAAACGATGCCTTTTGAAAGCAGAGAAAATGACGGATAACAGTGGTAGTCAGAACAGAGGAAGGCTCACCGCAGGG
>DJPG01000124.1:3649-7671 GCA_002439735.1 Firmicutes bacterium UBA6418
TACTGGAAACCAGTACGAAATATCTGGAAGAAACACTGAAACTAAAAGTGAATCGAAAGAAAAGTCGTACGGTGAGTGTATGTGCGATCCGAAATTTTAAGTATCTTGGCTTTTGTTTTGGGAAGAACGGAAAAGGAATCTATATCCGTGTCCATGCAGACGCATGGAAGAAAGCCAAGGAGAAACTGAGAAAGCTCACTTCTCGGAGCAGATGCGGAAATATTCGGAAAGCAATGGAGCGCATCAAAGGATTTATGCGGGGATGGCTGAACTATTTCAGTATTGCGGATATGAAGAATAACATAGAGGCGCTGAACGGATGGCTGTACCGAAGAATACGAATGTGCATATGGAAGCAATGGAAACTGCCAAGAACGCGAAAGCGAAAGCTATTAGGTCTTGGACTGCCTGAATGGGTAGCCTGTGAAGGTGCATATAGCCGAAAAGGATACTGGAGAATGGCAGGAAGCGGCGTGGTACAAAGAGCCTTAACAAAAGAAAGACGGATGCGCTGGGGCTTCTATGACTTAGCCCTTGCGTATCAGTCTCTGCACGTCAACTATTGAAACCGCCGTGTACCGAACGGTACGCACGGTGGTGTGAGAGGACGGCGGCTAGTCACCGCCTCCTACTCGATTGGCTTTAGTGGAATAAAACCACCGGCTATGCCGGTGGAATTAAGAGCTTTAGCTTCAAGCAAAAAACCTCCTGTGCTACAATGAGTGTGGTTCCCCAACCGCACCCTGTAGAAAAGGAGGTTGTCATGAAAGACAAGAATAGTTTAGCACATACCACGTGGAATTGTAAGTACCACATTGTGTTTGCATCAAAATATCGAAGACAAGTTATTTATGGAAAGATAAAAGTTGACATTGGAAAGATTTTGCGCTTGCTGTGTGAACGAAAAGGGATTGAAATCATTGAGGCAGAGTGTTGTCCGGATCACATCCACATGTTAATAAAAATACCACCAAAATACAGTGTTTCGTACATCGTTGGATATCTCAAGGGGAAAAGTTCTTTGATGATTTTCGACAGACATGCAAATCTAAAATATAAATATGGAAACAGACATTTTTGGTGCCGTGGCTATTATGTAGATACCGTCGGAAAGAATGAGAAAAAGATAGCCGAATATGTGAAAAACCAGCTGCAAGAAGATCTTGTTGATGATCAGATCAGTATGAAAGAATACATAGATCCATTCACTGGAGAAAAATGGGATAAGAAGAAATAGAGAACCTTAAGGTTCAAGCAGAAAAAAATGTGCGGTTGGAGGAACTTTCAGCGCGTCTTCAGACGCACCGCAGGTACAGGCCCCTTATAGGGGCAAAACAAACCACCGGCTGAGCCGGTGGTCATGATTGCAGGGAAGATCGCTATGCGATGTTCTCTGCATCATGGCATCAGGACAAATGGTTTGCTGCTTTGTTATCCGGTATATCCAATCCCTTTGGATATCTCCTGCGCGATCTGCATCACGCCCTCCGCGATCTGCGGGATTTTTTCATCCGTGATCTGAATGGTGCTGCCGCTGGCACTGATGGCGGCGACAATTTCCCCGCAATAATCATAGATCGGTGCCGCGATGCAGCGGTTGCCGAGCTCATATTCCTCATCATCGATGGCCCATCCCTGTTTTCGCACTTTACGCAGTTCCTCCAGAAGATCCTGCATGTTTCCAATGGTGTGTGGCGTAAATCGGATAAACGTGCAATCCTTCATCTGTTTTTCGACATCTTCCTTCGATCGTCCTGCCAGCAAGACTTTTCCCAGGGACGAGCAGTACGCATGCATCCTGAGACCGATCTGCGAATACATCCGTACCGACGAAAAGACGTCCATTTTCTCGATATAGACTACATATTCTCCGTCCAGAACGCCCAGATGCGCCGTCAGACCGAACTTTGCGGCTAGCTTCGCGACATAAGGTCTAGCCTCTGTCTGCAGCTCCAGACTGTTGATATAGCAGCTGACCGCATCGATCAGCTTCAAGCCGATCTTATAGGTACCATCCTCGTTCTTTGCAAGATACCCCCGTCTAAAAAGCGTTTCTATGATGCGATACGCCGTGCTCTTGTGCAGATCCACCCGATTCGCGATTTCCGTCAGTCCCATCGGATGGTCTGCGCCAGCTACAGCTTCAATAATGTCAAGCGCTCGGTCGATGGATTGTACACCTTTTTCTTCTGTCATCGTTTTCCCCCTGTTTTACTGCTTTTTGGGCAACACCTGTCTCTTTTACTTTACCATAAAACGCGAAAAAAGCAAAGAATTTTATCGCTGCTTCATGCTTCTTATAAATTTATGCAGCAAATTCGATTTTTTTCATTGCGAAACGACAAATTCTGTTGTATACTGAATTGAAATTGAAATGAAAATGGAAATTTTGGAAGGTGCCTGATACCGTAACACATGAGGGCATCTGTCGGCCCGGCATACCGGGAGTTTGTCCAAAGGAGAGGAAGGCGTTCTCTCTCAGGGCTGCACGATCGATTAAGGCAGCAAGATCCTGAAACAAAAACGAGGTTCCCGCGACATGGCGGGGGTACCGATTAGGAGTTGATAATTCTAAAATGGAAAATGAATACTTTAAGGTCAAGGCGGGACTGAGGAATTCCGCCGCGGCGTCCTTTTGTGTTGGGGCGTTTGATGGTTTTATGACCTGGGTAAAATATGAAACCGGAAGCTACAGCCTGGATCCGTTCCGGGCTTTTTGTGATGCTCTGACTCAGAAGGCATCCAGCAACAGGGAAGGAGCGCTATACACAAAATGATTGAACTCAGACACTTAAGAAAAGAATTTGAAGACGTGACCCCTCTGGAGGACGTCAATGTCACCATCAATTCCGGTGACGTAATCTCCGTCATCGGACCATCCGGTACCGGCAAGTCTACGCTGCTGCGCTGCATCAACATGCTGGAAGCACCAACCTCCGGCGAGATCATCGTAGACGGGCAGGTTATCAACGATGGCAAATGTGACCTCAATGAGATCCGCAAAAAGATGGGCATGGTATTCCAGTCCTTCAATCTGTTCGGACATCTGACGGTCATCGAAAATATCATGAACCCGCAGATCACCCTGCTCGGTCGTTCCCGGCAGGAAGCCTACGACAAGGCGATGTCCCTGTTGAACACCGTCGGTCTCAGCTCCAAGGCATTCAATTATCCCGATGATCTTTCGGGCGGACAGCAGCAGCGTATCGCCATTGCCAGAACCCTGGCCATGGATCCGGACATCATTCTCTTTGACGAGCCGACCAGCGCGCTGGATCCGGGTATGATCGGAGAAGTCCAGGCGGTTATCCGCATGCTGGCCAAGTCCGGCATCACGATGATGATCGTGACCCACGAAATGGATTTCGCGCGCAAGATCGCCAATCGTGTTCTTTTCATGGATGAGGGCGGGATCTACGAGGAAGGTACGCCGAAAGAGATTTTCGAGCATCCGCAGAAGCCAAACACCATCAAATTTATCCGCCGTCTCACCTCCCTGACCTACAAGATCGAAACCGACGATTACGACTTCACCGAAGCTTACGATGAACTGCAACAGTACGCCGAAAAGCTCCTGATCGAGAACGAACGGATCAGTGACCTGCAGATCGCTTTGGAAGAGATTGTTGTCAACAATATCATGGAAAGCACCGATGAGCCGCATGTCCTGGTTCGTGTAGACTATTCCGAGAAGCTCGACCTGCTCACGCTCAGCATTCGCTATCAGGGCGATCACCACGATCCGAAGGATTCGGATAATGAATTGTTCCTGGAAATGCTCGAAGAGCCGACCACAGAGCTCATAGATCAGGTTGTGGATCCGCCTTATGGTATTTACAACAATCTGATTCAGATCCATTTCAAGTGGGAGGAGGCATAACCTGTATGAAACAGAACACAATCGCAAAAAAACGCGCAGCGCTTCTGCTGACGCTCCTGGTGATCACCCTGCTGCTTACCGGCATCCTGTCCACGGCTTCTGCCTACGCAGCCGAGTATGAAAAGATCGCTGATCTGAATGG
>DJPG01000124.1:7770-17119 GCA_002439735.1 Firmicutes bacterium UBA6418
ATTCAGTATTTCACCATGCCGCAGGACATGATCCTGGCACTCAACTCGCAAAAAATCGACGCTTACCTCATCGAGGAGGTCGGCTATTACGCTACTGCGGCGGCACATCCCGAGCTTGCGGTGCTGAAGGAAAGCGCCGGCATCTGCGAAGCAGCCGTGATTATCGGAAACAATGAAAAGCAGGAAAAGCTGTTGGCGCAGGTCAATGAATTCATTGCCAACCACGGACCGAACGGCGATGGGATGCTCGATGAAATGTACGACTACTGGGTCAAGGATTTTGACGCGGAAACCAGCAAGACCAAGCAAGGTGGCTTCACCGGCGAAAACGGCGAATTGATCATTGCCTGCGAGGGCGGCTATGAACCGTTTTCGTATGTCAACGAGGATGGCGACTGCGGCTACGACGTGGACTTTATTTATCGTTTCTGCCGCGAATACGGCTATACCCCGAATATCCAGCGTGTGGCCTTTGAGTCCATCGCTCCGGGTGCGGAATCCGGCAAGTATGATATCGGTATGAACATCATCCTCAGTGATGAACGAGACGATAACGCCTGTCTTTCGGACGTTTACTATACCTGCGATATTTTTATGGTCGTGCCGGGTGAAAATGATGAAAATGTCGGTTTCTTCGCACGCATGAAGGACAACTTCGAAAACACCTTCATCAAGGAGAGCCGTTGGAAACTGTTTGCCTCCGGCGCAGGTATCACCCTGCTGATCACGCTGAGTTCCATCATTCTTGGCACGATCATCGGCTTTGCGGTCTTCATGCTTTGCCGCAAAGGAAACCCGATCCTCAACGGCGCGACAAACGCCATGCTCTGGCTGATTCAGGGTATGCCGACAGTCTTGCTTTTGATGATCCTCTACTACATTGTCTTCGGTTCCACCAGACTGAGCGGTACGCTGGTCGCGATCGTCGGCTTCACGCTGATCTTCGCCTGCGCGATGTACGATATGCTCTCGGTTGGCTTTGGTGCGATCGGTAATGGACAGTATGAGGCAGCAACTGCCATGGGCTACAGCAATAACCAGAGCTTTTTCAAGATTCTCCTGCCGCAGGCAGCCAAGCACTTCCTGCCAATCTACAAAGGCGAAGTTGTCACACTGATCAAGGAAACCTCGGTTGCGGGCTATATCGCCATCCAGGATCTGACGAAGGTCTCTGACCTTGTAAGAGCCCGTACCTATCAGGCCTTCTTTGCCCTGATCTTTACCGCTATCATCTACTTCCTGATCTCCGGGATCCTGACCCGCGTCGTCGGCCTGATCGAAAAGAAGATCGACCCGAAATCGCGCTCCGTGGATAAGATCCTCAAGGGCGTACAGGTGGACGAGTAAGAGCGAAAACGTGCAGGAAAGCATGCAGGGAACCGCATAAAAAAGAAAATATGAAACAAAACCGACACATCGTTTGCGAAAGCAGTGAAGTGATGTGTCGGTTTTTTGCGTAATCTTGTTTTGTATGCGCTTGCTGTGTTGCCTTTTCGCAAGGATACGGGATTGATCCGTTCGCGATGTGCCTTACACGTCACTCCGATCCGTATAGTGCGTATGCAGCAGCTGGTGGGAACGCATGCCGCCTGCCATGCCGAGGTACTCCTTATAGAGCTTCTTGACGGTCGGGTTGTTGTGCGCCTTGCGGATATACTTTTCGCGGTCGCCTTTATAGAGGGCGCTGGCGCGCTTCTCTTTGAAGTCTACCCAGTTGCGTACATCTGAGACCTGCAGCGGCTGCCCGCCGCCATTGATGCAGCCGCCCGGACAAGCCATGATCTCGATAAAGTCAAAATGCTCTCCGGCCTTGACGCGCTCGATGAGCTCGCGCGCGTTGCCGAGTCCGTGCGCGACCGCCGCCCGGATCGTAAGATCCGCGATCTCGACCTCGGCTACCTTAATGCCATCATCCAAACCGCGTACCTGCACATAGTCAATGGCATCCGAACTGCTTCCGTTGAGCAGATCCGCTACGGTTCTGAGTGCCGCCTCCATCACGCCGCCGGTCGTACCGAAGATCAGACCCGCGCCGGTCGACATACCGAGCGGGTTGTCAAATTCCCCGTCTCCGATGGCATTGAAGTCGATCCCGATCATTTTGATCATACGTGCCAATTCCCGGGTCGTGATGACCGCATCGACATCCGGCAGCCCGTTGACCGAAAGCTCCGGCCGCTGTGCCTCATATTTTTTGGCCACACAAGGCATGACCGAAACCACGTAGATCGACTGCGGATCGATATCGTTCTTTTCCGCGTAGTAGCTCTTGATAATCGCGCCCATCATCTGGTGCGGTGATTTGCAGGTCGACAGATTCGGCAGCATCTCCGGGAAATTATGCTCGCAGAACTTGATCCAGCCCGGCGAACAGGAGGTGATCAGCGGCAGTACTCCGCCGCCGCGAATACGATCGATCAGCTCTGTTCCTTCTTCCATGACAGTCAGATCTGCTGCCGTATCGGTATCAAAGACCTTATCAAAACCCAACATGCGCAGTGCCGTCACCATCTTGCCGGTCACATCGGTTCCGATCGGGTTGCCGAATTCCTCGCCGAGCGCTGCGCGCACAGCCGGTGCCGTCTGTACGATGACATGCTTCTCCGGGTCATTGAGTGCATCCCAGACCTCGTCGATACTGCGATGCTCCTGCAGCGCGCCGGTCGGACAGACATTGATGCACTGTCCGCAATTGACGCAGACGGTCGCATCCAGGCTACGATTCTCCGCAGTTCCGATCACGGTATAAAAACCACGGTTGATGGCTGAGATCGCGCCGACCGTCTGAATATTGTTGCACACACTCACGCATCGTCTGCAAAGAATGCAGCGGTTCGGATCTCGCTGAATCGAGATGCCCTCATCAACGCTCAGCGGCTGATCCATGGTAATTTGCTCCTGATATTTGACATAATTCTCAAAATGTACGTCCATTTTATCCGTCAGGATCTGCAGTTCGCAGGAATTCGCTCGCGTACAGCTCTGGCATCTGGCCGGATGGTTGGAAAGAATCAATTCCAGCGTCTTCTGTCTGACCTTCATGATCTCCGGCGTGTGCGTCCGCACCTCCATACCGTCCTTGACCGGATAGCCGCAGGCAGCCTGGAGCGCGCGGGAGCCTTTGACTTCCACCAGACACATCCGGCAGCAGCCGATCTCGCTGACGTCCTTGAGGAAGCAGAGCGTCGGGATATGAATATTGATTTCCTTGGCCGCCTCCAGGACGGTGTAGGTATCCGGAACATAAACCTGAATTCCGTCGATCGTTACATGTACTTTTCCCATTTCAGGTTTCCTCCTTTACGCATTCTTCATGATAGACTTGAACGGGCACTTCGCCATGCAGACACCGCATTTGATACACTTATCCTGATCGATGCTGTACGGCTCGTCCTTGCTGCCGCTGATCGCGCCGACCGGACAGTTCTTCGCACAGATGCCGCAGCGTTTGCAGACCTCCGTGTCGACCACATAGCGCAGCATGGAGACACAGACACCGGCAGGACATTTTTTGTCCCGTACATGTGCCACATATTCGTCCCGGAAATATTTCATCGTCGAAAGCACCGGATTCGGCGCGGACTGCCCCAGACCGCAGAGCGAGGCGCGTTTGATCGTATGCGCCAGCTCTTCCAGCTCGTCCAAATCCTCCATGGTGCCCTTGCCCTCCGTGATTTTTGTGAGAATGTCCAGCATTCTGCGCGTACCGATCCGGCAAGGCGGACATTTGCCGCAGGATTCATCTACCGTAAACTCCAGGAAAAACTTCGCGATGTCGACCATACAGGTATTTTCGTCCATGACGATCATACCGCCGGAACCCATCATCGAGCCAAGTTTGGTTAAGGATTCATAGTCGATCGGGGTATCCAGATGCTCGGTCGGAATGCAGCCGCCCGACGGGCCGCCGGTCTGCGCTGCCTTGAACCGCTTGCCGTCAGGAATCCCACCACCGATATCGTAAATCATTTCCCGCAGCGTCGTGCCCATCGGGATCTCAACCAGACCGGAATTGTTGATCTTGCCGCCCAGCGCAAACACCTTCGTACCGGTGGACTTTTCCGTGCCGATGCTGCGGAACCAGTCCGCGCCCTTGAGCAGAATCTGCGGTACATTCGCGAAGGTTTCCACATTGTTGAGAACCGTCGGCTTGCCGAACAGTCCGCGCACTGCCGATGAAGGCGGTTTGAGACGCGGTTCTCCGCGGTTTCCTTCAATGGAGATCATCAGTGCCGTCGCTTCTCCGCAGACGAACGCACCCGCGCCGAGACGGATCTCGATGTCAAAATTCAGACCTTTTCCGAGGATATTTTTGCCCAATAGACCATAGGCTCTGGCCTGTGCGATCGCAATCTTAAGACGCGCCACCGCGGTCGGATATTCCGCGCGAACATAGATATAGCCTGACTGCGCGCCGATGGCATAGGCTGTAATCGCCATCGCTTCCAGCACAGAATGCGGGTCGTCCTCTAGGATCGAACGATCCATGAACGCGCCCGGATCGCCCTCGTCCGCGTTACAGACTACGATTTTCTCGTCGGTCTGCTGCTGTGCCGCGACCTCCCATTTCGTACCCGCTGGGAAACCGCCGCCGCCTCTGCCGCGCAGTCCGGAATCCTTGATGATGTCGATGACATCCTCCGGCTGCAGCTCGTACAGCGCCTTGGCGAGCGCCGCGTAGCCGTCGAGCGCGATGTATTCCTCGATACGCTCCGGATTGATCCGGCCGCAGTTCTTCAGTGCGATGCGGTTCTGCTTGGAGAAGAATTCTTCTTCGTGCGGGGAAAGCAGTCGTTCAATGATCTTACCGTTTTTGACATGGCTCTCCCAGATCTCATCAATGTCATCTTCCGATACCCTGGTGTACATCGTGCCCTCCGGCTGCAGCACCAGGATCGGACCCTCGGAACAAAGGCCAAAGCAGCCCGTCCGCTCGACGGCGATCTCCTCCTGCATCCCATCGCGCGCAGCCAGCTCGGTAAGGCGCGTGATCAGCTTGCCGGAACCGGAGGAATGGCAGCCGCCCCCGCCGCATACCATAAGATAGAGCTTCGCGCCGCTTTCGGCATCGGCGTCAAAACGATGTCCGATCTGCATGAGGGTCGCTTCCTTGATCTGTTTCAGCGCGTCGGCTGATTTCAATCTGCTGCGCACCGTGTTTGTCGTCTGCATCTTGTCCGCACTCGCGGTTTTTGCCATCTTATCCGTCATTCGCCCTGTGCTCCTTCCATCTGCTCATATTTGCTGATGATCCCGTCAATATCCTCGACCGTCAATCTGCCATAGACCTCTTCATTGATCGTCATGACCGGTGCCAGACTGCAGGCGCCGATGCAGCGGCAGGAATCCAGTGAGAACAGTCCGTCCTCGGTACATTCGCCGACTTCGATCATCAGCCTCTCCTTGAGTTTGTCCAGAATGTCCGCGGCGCCTTTGACATAGCAGGCGGTGCCCAGACAGACACTGACACGATATTTGCCCTTCTGCGTGAGGGAAAACTGCGAATAAAAGGTCGCTACGCCATACACCTTCGCCTCCGGGATTTCCAGACCTCGCGCCACCTTTTTCATCACCTCCGGCGGCAGATATCCGAAGATGTCCTGCGCCTCGTGCAGAACCGGTATCAAGGCGCCCGGTGTTTCCCTGTATTTTTGAATCACTTCTTCCAGCTGTTGCATCTGGTTTTGTTCACTGCAACACATACCTTGTCTCTCCTTTTTTACTTACATTCAGCTTGCCGCGGCGGTTCCGCAACTCCGTGGGCAGGTTGCGCCACGGCAAAGACAAAATTCACGTTGAAACCGCCTGTCGCAGGGCAATCTGCGAGCAAGCGGCTTTCAATATTAGTCGATAATATTTTAACACATGCATACAAGGTTCACAATCCTTTAATTTGTAAAACGCAGAAAAACCGGTTAAAAATTTCCCTGCCTTCGTATGTCTTACAGCTTGGACGCGATCTCCTCAATGCGCATCAGTCGTTTGTTGATGCCGGATTTTTTAAGCGGCGGATCGCACAGCTCGCCGAGCGCGGTAATGGAAATATCCGGATTCGCCAGCCGCAGCAGCGCGGTCTGTTTCAGCTTTTCCGGCAAAAAATCCAGCCCTTTGGTCTGCTCGATCCTGCGAATCGCTTCCATCTGCTTCATCGAGGCTTCAATCGCGCGATCCATATTCGCGTTATCGCAGTTGACCGTGCGTTTCGCGGAATGAACCATGCCCTTCTTAATGCGAGTTTCTTCCATGGAAAGCACCTGATGGCTCGCACCCATGATGGCCAGCATGTCACTGATGTAGTCCGCCTTTTTCATATACACCACATAGCGCCTGCCGCGCTGCACGACCTTGCAGCTCAGATCGACAAAGGAATTGATCAGCTTTTTGAGGTCGTTTGCCATGTTCTGCGATTCCAGCACAAATTCCAGATCATAGGCTTTTTCGGGATCACTCATCGTGCCGACACCCAGGAAAACACCGCGCAGATAGGCTTTTTTGCAGCATTTGCTGCCGATGATGCCGCTGTAGATGCCGTCCGAGATATAATTGTTGCCCTCTCGTACCAAAAGGATCCCGGTCTCGCGCAGGATCTGCTCACTGCGGTTATCCGCGTCGATGGTCAGGCTGTACGCATACTTCTGCCCCGCCTGCGCCTTGCCGACGGTCCTGCCTTCGCCGATCTCCAGCTTGGTCTCAATGCCGAAGTAGTCCTGGATTAGCTTTTTATAATGCCGGGCCACCGCCGGATTCTGCGTGGTGACAATAATCTTGAACTTACCGAAGCCCTGCAGGCCGATACTGCCTGCCACCCGCAAAAATCCCGATATTTCCGCCAGCATGCAGCACTTCTTTTCCGGCTGCACACGCGCCAGTTCATTTTTCGTTTCCGATGCAAACGACATTGCTTGTCCCTCCTCGTTTTTTCATTCCCAGTTTATCACATTTTCCCGCATTGTGCCAGAGTTTCCGTTCAGATTTCGCGGATTTTGCGCAGCGCAAAGTTACTTATCCACACGCATCGTTTCGTGCGGATAAGTAACGCAAACATTTTTACCGAACCTTCACATATCCCTTTTGACCGTTTTCATCGCGCCGGATGCGGTAGATGCCGCTCGGTGTGATCTGCTTGCCTGCCAGGATCGTTCGCACCCGCCGGATATCATCGGTCCGAAGATACAGACCGGTACTACAGGAGCGTACCAGTTCGGTCGGCAGTTTTTTCAGTGTCGACGCGATCCCCGCCTCTTCCAGCATATCCTCGGCGTAGGCCGCCTTATAAAAGGACGAAAACGAAATCACATATTCCTGAATCATCTTTTAACCCCCTTTGTTTCACAGGTTCCTATCATGAACGAGACTGCGGCGCAGCCTAACGTTCCTGCCTTATCGATCTTGTATGTAGTGGATCTACGCGTCTGTCCGAAGACTCTATCAGGAGAGCGCGCGCAAGATCAATTGTTTCAAAGAGGCTTTTTCGACGGTTTCTTCTGCGAGCAGGTCGTGCACCCCGACTTCCTTGCCCTCTTTCATCACATGCAGTTCTCCGACTTTATCACCTGCGGCAAGCGGCAGCGGTACTTCCTCTGACAGTTCGATTCTGGTGGTAATGCGGTCTTCCTTACCCTTTTGTACGAGACAGGTCACTTTCTCAGCGCTGACGACATCGATCTCCTGCGGAGTCCCTCGTTCGACTTTCATACGCGTCAGCACCTCACCCTCGTTCGCGACCAGCTTACTGCCGAAATTCGCGAAGCCGTAATCAAATAGTTTCGCGACCTGCGCGTTGCGGATCTTGGAGGTTTCACAGCCCAGCGCCACCGCGATCAGATGCGTATCTTCACGGCTCGCCGAAGCGCTCAGACAATACCCGGCCTCTGCTGTAAATCCGGTCTTGATGCCGTTACAGCCCGGATAGGTCTTGATCAACTTGTTGGTGTTCGTCAAGCCGAACTCCTTTTCCTTGCCCGGCAGTCCCACGGTGATCGTGCTCTGCCAGGTGGTGAACCACTTGTGCGTTTCCTCAAAGGCATAAAGCTTGCGTGACATCACTGCTATATCATATGCGCTGGAATAGTGATCTGCCACCGGCAGACCATTGGTATTGACAAAGTGCGTATCCCGCATGCCGAGTTCCTCTGCCCGTTCGTTCATCCGCTCCACAAAGATCTCCTCGCTGCCGGCCACAAACTCCGCCAGCGCCACGCACCCGTCATTGGCGCTCGCCATCGCCACACCTTCCATCAGTTGCGCAACGGTATGCGTCTCGCCCGCTTCCATGTACATCTGGCTGCCGCCCATCGACGCTGCCCGCTCCGAGATCGTAACCGGATCGTCCAGTGTGATCTTCCCGCTCTCCACGGCCTCCATGATCAGCAGCATCGTCATGACCTTGGTAACCGAAGCCAGCGGTAGCTCCGTATGCGCATTCTGCTCAAACAGCACTTCGCCGCTTTCCGCATCGATCAGGATTGCTCCTTTTGCCGCAACTGCAAACGCGGATTTCGGCGCGCTGTCGCCCGCCGGCGCGTCCTTGACAGTTTCCACCTCGATCGGCTCCTGTGCCGGAAGTTTTTCCATAAACATTGAAACGCCGACAAACCCACAGAGGATCATACTCACGCCTACCAGCGACGATACGATTCTTTTCCACATAAAAAAGCCCCGCCCTTTCCCGTTTCGTGGTAAAGTATACGGAGCTTTTGTATAGAATATAACTATTTTTACATCATCGCCATCAGTTCTTCGATTTCTTCTTCCGAAAAGCTGTCCGGGTCTACGTTGGCCATGTAGCAGGCATTTTCAAACAGAGCCTCGCTGAATTCCGCTTCCGGCAGCATATTCAGAAACACGGCGACCCGCATCAGGCGGTCGTCCTGTTCGTTTTCATCTTCATCTTCTTCCTCCGGATATCCGAACGGATACCCGAAATCATCCGGTGCATCATAATCGCTCATGCATTCACTTCCCATCTTCTCTTCGGAAAATCTACAGCCCGATGATCTTTTTGATGAGTTTCGGGCGTTCGACCGGGGTCTGGCCGATGGCAAAGGCTTTCGCTGCCTCCTGTCTGCCGTTTTCGAGTTTCGCCGGGTCGTTGCCGTAGAAGGTTGCGAGGACATCGCCCTGCTTGACGGCATCGCCGACTTTTTTGTGCAGGTAAATTCCTGCTGCCAGGTCAATCTGATCCTCTTTGGTGGCTCTGCCCGCGCCGGTATGCTGGGAAGCAAGTCCGATCGCTCTGGCCGCGATCTTCTGCACATAGCCGTCTGTTTCGGCCAGCAGATCCAAATGATGCGCCGCCTGCGGGAACAATGTGTAATCGTCGACAATCGCCGGATCGCCGCCCTGCGCC
>DJPG01000124.1:17225-19273 GCA_002439735.1 Firmicutes bacterium UBA6418
GCCTTGCCGCCCAGGTATACCATCACGCCTGCCAGACGCTCCGCCAGCTCGGTAATATCCGCAGGACCATTGCCCTTGAGTGTTTCGATAGCTTCGATCACTTCCAGCGCGTTTCCGACCGCGCAGCCCAGCGGCTGTCCCATCTCCGTGATCGCCGCGACCGTACGTCTGCCCGCGTCGTCGCCGATATCGACCATCAGATTGGCTAACGTCTCCGCATCCTGTTCGTTTTCCATAAACGCGCCGTCCCCGACCTTGACGTCGAGCACGATGGCGTCGCTACCTGCCGCCAGCTTCTTGCTCATGATCGAAGAAGCGATCAAGCCGAAATTATCGACCGTCGCAGTCACGTCTCGCAGCGCGTATAGCTTTTTGTCCGCCGGGGTAATATGCGCGGTCTGTCCGATCACGGCCATACCGATCTCACGCACCTGCGCAAGGAATTCCTCCGGTTCCAGACTCGTGCGGAAGCCCGGAATGGATTCCATTTTATCGACCGTACCTCCGGTAAAGCCCAGGCCGCGACCGCTCATCTTGGCAATCGGCACGCCGCAGGCCGAAGCCAGCGGCGCCACGATCAGCGTCGTCTTATCACCGACACCGCCGGTCGAATGCTTGTCGACCTTGACACCCGGGATTGATGACAGATCTACCGTATCGCCGGAATACCGCATCGCGTCTGTCAGTTCAAAGGTCTCGCGGCGGGAAAGTCCGCGGAAAAAGATCGCCATCAAAAGTGCCGACGCCTGATAATCCGGGATCTCTCCGGCTACATAGCCCTTGATGAAGAAGGAAATTTCCTCACGGGTGAGCTCACCGCCCTCTCTTTTTTTATAAATAATATCGCTCATGTTGAACATTACAGTATCCTCTCCTTACCATCCGACGATCTGCTTCTTAAAACTGGTTCCCACGCCCGTAAACGGCACACGCAACAGCTCGCATACCGTCGCTCCGATGTCACCGAAAGAGTCTCGGATGCCGATTTCCGCACCGTACTTCAAGGTGTGTCCCCATGTGATGATCGGGATATATTCTCTTGTATGATCGGTGCCCGGCGCGGTCGGATCGTTTCCGTGATCCGCGCAGATCATCAGCACATCATCGTTGACCATCTCTTTCATGATCTCCGGCAGCCTTGCGTCGAATTCCTCGATGCACCTTGCATACCCTTCCGGATCTCTCCGATGCCCATATTTGGCGTCAAAATCGACCAGATTTGTAAAAATCAAGCCTTCAAAATCTTCCCGCATCGCCTCGATCGTCTTGTCGATGCCGTCCATATTGCTCGTGGTGTGTACAGATTTGACAACACCCTTGCCATTAAAGATATCATTGATCTTGCCGATCGCGTAGACCATCTTCCCCGCATTTTTGATCATATCCAAAATGGTATCTCCCGGCGGCGTGACCGAATAGTCCTTGCGGTCGGAAGTTCGTTCGCGTTTGCCCTCCGCGTTGATGATATACGGACGCGCGATCACTCTGCCGCAGGCCCAATCGCCGACCAGCATCCTGCGTGCGACCTCGCAGTAGTGATAGAGCGTATCCAAGCCGAATTTATCCACATTCATCGCGATCTGGAACACACTGTCTGCCGAAGTATAGACGATCGGTTTGCCGGTCGCCTCATGCTCGTCACCGAGCACTTCAATGATCTCGGTTCCGGATGCCGGATAGTTGCCGAGACATTCGATGCCGATCGCCTTCTGATAGGCCTCCATAAATTCCGGCGGGAATCCGTTCGGGTAAGTCTTAAACGGTACATCGGTCGGAAGACCCGCGATTTCCCAATGGCCGGTGGTTGTGTCCTTACCCTTGGAAGCTTCCGCGCATTTTCCGACATTGGCCTCCGGATCGTAAATCGCCAGGTCATGAAAAGAAACATCCGGCATATTGCCCCAGCCGATTCGCAGCAAATTCGGCATGTCAATACTTCCGCAATGCTGCCAGATATGGCCGAACGTATCAGCGCCGGCATCACCGTATGCAGCCGCATCCGGCAGCGCCCCCACACCGAGACTGTCTGTTACAATCAAAATCACTTT
>DJPG01000074.1 GCA_002439735.1 Firmicutes bacterium UBA6418
GAAAGAGCCGTCAACAAGTAAATCAACGTCTTTTCGCACTCCGGATCAGCATTGACATTAAAACCAGTCCACGCCAACAGAACCCGAAGGAACGCACTTTCATTTCCGCTTATGACACTATGGATGATATCGATGTTAACAGAATAGGTGAGTTTCTTCGGAAAACGAACTCCGCCAGTTCTCTCCGCACTTGCAGCTTTTGTAGTATCAACAAAATTGACCTTTGCAAGTTTCCACACCAATTCAAAAGCCACCATCAAGGCTTCCATCTGCGACTTGAAAAGCTGGTTTTGATTGAATCCATTAACCAGATTGTCTGGTGATATGTGTTCTTCCTCACAAACATCGGCCAGATAATCAATCACCCATTGCTCAAGCTGACTGGCCATTACGGTCTCGTCCCCATTCTGTTCTGAATAAACCAGTTCAGCAGGATGATCCGAACACTCCCAAAGCAATATCGCCAAGGCGAGAGTGCTTTTGACGTGCGGAAGAGATGACTTAATTCCCAGCTTCAAATCCATCTCATCATATGCGAGAATGTTATCAGGCCTGTTCATTGTTTGCGTCCTCCTCTATGTCTTTCATTATTACCTCTGCAATCGCACCTGCCAACAATGGTGGAACCGCATTGCCCACCTGTTTCATTTGCGACCCTTTATTTCCGACAAACTGGAAGCTATCAGGAAACGATTGTATTCTTGCCGCTTCTCTTACCGTTATAGCGCGATCAAGGAATGGATGCGTGAACTTTCCAGAGGACGGTGTATCGAACCTCGTGGTAATAGTAACGGAAATCTCATCCTTCCGCATTCGTGTCCATGTCCCGCTATAAATGGATTTTGTCAGGTGTTCTTCAGGCAAAACTTCTTTTCCAGCGTTAGGAGGAATCATCGCCAAGCGTTCCAGCGCCAATGGCGAATGCTTTGTGGCTACATGATTGTGAAGTAGTGTACTTCCTGCCCGAAGTTTTTTCTGATACTCACTTTGCGGTTCAGTACGATAACTCTGAACTTCCTCGCCTTCGCCAGAATTCAGATACGCTAAATCGCTAATAGCATCCCAAATCGTAACACTGATATTTTTTGCAACAGGAAAATCAGGAGCTTCACCGCCGCGTTTACCAATTATGACTGCCCTCCGTCTATTTTGCGGCACACCATAATCCGATGCGTTTAGCACTCCCATTTTTAATTGATAACCCATCGAATTGAACAGTTCTTCAATTTCTTTTCGGAAGTAGCCACCCTCGGCTGTCAACAGGTTGGGAACATTCTCCATCACAAAGTAGCGGGGGCGTACAAGTTTCACAACCTTTACATAGTATTTGAATAAAAAATTTCTCTCGTCATGAATAGTCTTTCTCTGTCCTTTTTGAGAGAATCCCTGGCAGGGAGGTCCACCAATTATCACATCAACTTTCCCCGCATAATCGGAAAATGTATTCTGCAGATCAAGTGATGTGATATCGCCGCAGATCATTTTCGTTCCTTTATGATTTTTCTCATATGCCGCAGCAATCGAGGGATCGTACTCGTTCGCAAGAACTACCGCAAAGCCACTGTTTTCAAATCCAAGTGACAAACCGCCAACCCCGGCAAATAAGTCTATTACCTTTGGTTTCATCGTCACGCCTCCTGAATTCTTTCCTGGGCAATTCTAAAGTATTCCTCGTCCAGTTCAATTCCTATAAAATCACGGTCAGTTCTTTTTGCGACCACTCCAGTTGTACCGCTTCCCATAAATGGATCAAGCACAGTATCCTTCGGATTGGAGAGTATCTCAACGAAGTGTTGAATAAGTCCCTCCGGCTTTTGCGTGGGATGTTTACCGTACTTTCTTTCCCCATTGGGAGTCACTGAAGTTTCAACAAAATCATGGAACATAGCACCACCGTTATTGAATGTGCCTGTTCTTTTTTTGTATGTAAAGTAAATCCATGCTTCTGTGGAATTCACAAAGTGCAAATTCATATTTCTTGGCATCGGATTCGTTTTATGCCATATACCCGTAGTTTTGTAGTAAAAGCCGTGCTTCTCCGCAAGCTGTATTATAGTTTCAACCTTGATGATTGCCATAAACATAATCATGGTACCGCCTTTTTTCATTACGCGGGCAGATGCTTTGAAAAAATCATCCATAGACTTTGACCACTCATCAAACTCCATGTCATCCCATCCAGCGGAGCCAAAAAAGTTGTCCCTCATCTTCTTAAGGTTTGTGTCTCTTTTTTTCATAAAGTTACCAAGATTGTACGGAGGATCGGTGACAATTAGATCGATAGATTCCGCACCGATTTGCTGCATTGCAGCTATGCAATCCTGGTTATATAATGTTGTTTTAGCCATCTTAAACAGCCCTTTCCATCGCAGATTTTATTTCGTGGCACTCTTTCCACTGTTCACCCATGCATCCAGTTCGGAGCGTTTGAACTTCCATAAGCGCCCAATCTGATGTGCCGGAAGGTCTGTCTATTGAAGCTGACATCGGGAAGGGAACCCTGGAGCCTGTTGTCCTCAAGGAACTTCTGAATAATCTTATCAACGCGCTCACCGACATCGCTTTTTCCTTTGGCAGCAATCAAATCCTCGAAGGATGCCCCAGGGCTAACGGTAAATTCCGCAAAAGGGTGTCCCTTATATCTGTCCGATACATATTTGAAGAAAAGCAGGACAAGCACATAGTCCTTATACCGTATCGGCTCCATTCCGCCTCTCAGTTTATTGCAAGCCTCCCAAAGGAGAGAATATAGTTCAGATTTCTTCACAGCCATAGCCCTCTTAAATCTCCATTCTTGTCTTATTCATTGTTGCGGTCTACCGTCCTTCATTCCATTGCGCTTTTACCGCTTGCGACCCACTCGTCCAATTCGGAACACTTGAACTTCCATTGCTTTCCTATCTTGTGAGCAGGAATGCCTTTGCCTTTTCTGATCCAATCACGAATGGTACCGGGCTTGACTCCCAGATATTCCGCGGCTTCGTCAATGTTTATCCATTTATCGTTAGCGACATCTGCCATCTCTGCACCTCCGAACGAATTTCTCACAATATGTCATTATATATTATAGCAGATATCGGCGTGATTTTCAATATGTTTGGTGTAATTTGTTGTCATTTCTAGTCATTTTCGTTTGCTAAACCGATCCGCAATGTAGCACTCACGGCTACAGTATTTTCTGCGGCTGTCCCCATATACCGTGGTGACCTTTCCGCAGCGCTGGCAGGTAATCTCATAGTATGATTTACGCTTTACCTGGTCGAGATGCTGATTCCACCATTGATTCCGACATTTATCACAGCAGAATTTCTTCTGTTTTCGTTTTGGGTCTTGAACAAGCTTCGCTCCGCAATTCAAACATACATGGGGGACTGACGGAATATGCCGTTCCGTAATGGTTGGCTTTTTCGTAGATTTCTTCTGCGGCATTTGCTGCTGTCCTCGCTCTGCTTTATGCAGCGATGGATGAAATTCCGGGAATGTGTAGTTCTGAATATTACCGTCAAGCCAATATACCTCCGCGGCACCATCCTCCATGATTACAATACGTTCGATAATCAGGGCAATGTCCACTTCATCCGATTGCAGTTTCCAGATGTCCCTCAAGCGAAAGTCCCTCAGCCACTCCAGAGCTTTCCGTTTTCTACAGTCCGGCACCAGAGACAGGACAGCGTCCGCCACGGTCCGCTCGATATTCCTCCGGCACACCTCATGCATCGCCATATCGTGGACGGCAAAGTGGAGCAGCTTATCGTAGATATTGAATGCGAGACATTTACTCTCCTTGACGTGCCTGCGGCGGCATTGCCATACCAGGTTGTTGTAGCTGGTGGAGTGCCATGGCTTGGGACCGTATATTGAGCCGCATTTCCCGCAGATCAGCTTACTGCTGAACAGCGTCACTCCGCTGTACCTTGTATTTCCAATCTCAAATCTGGCATCGAGTTTTTTCTGCACATAATCAAAAAGCCACGGGCTGATAATCGGCTCGTGGTCTTTTTCGACATAGTATTGTGGAAGTTCTCCCTCGTTTTTCTTCAGCTTTTTCGTAAGGAAATCGACCGTGAAGAATTTCTGTAGCAGCGCATCACCTTTATATTTCTCGTTTGACAGTATCCTACGGACTGTCATTCCGCTCCATGTATCGCAGCTACATGGAGTCGGCACTCCGTCTGCCGTGAGCAGAGAGGCAATCGTGTGCGGCGTATAGCCCTGTAAGAACATAAAAAATATCCTGCGGACGGTCACGGCCTGCTCCTCGTTTACGACCATCTCGTATTTTCCCTTGCCCTTGTCATATCCGAGGAAACGACTATATGCGAGGCTGACCTTTCCGTCTGCCATTCGTTTTCTCTGACCCCATGTTACATTTTCGGAGATGGAACGGCTCTCTTCCTGGGCAAGCGAAGACATAATGGTCAGCAGGAACTCGCCCTTTGAATCCGTGGTGAAGATGTTTTCTTTCTCAAAATAGACACCCACACCTTTTTCTTTCAGCTTGCGTATCGTGGTGACCGTATCCACTGTGTTGCGCGCAAACCTCGAAATGGATTTTGTGAGGATCAGGTCTATGTGTCTGGCAATGCAGTCCTCCACCATGCGGTTAAAGCCATCCCTGCGGTTCGTGCTCAAGCCGGAGATTCCATCGTCCACATAGATTCCCACAAGCTCCCACCCCGGATGTTCAAGTATCTTTTTTCTGTAATAATCGGTCTGCGCTGTGAGACTCGTTTCCTGCTCTTCATGGTCGGTGGAAACCCTCGCATACGCAGCCACCCTCTGCACCGACTTTACCGCCTCTTTGAAAGTCTCAGGTTTCGGCAAAGCCGTGATTCTTGTGATAATTCTATCTGGCATCCACGATCACCCCGTCTCCGATTTTTCCGTCCAGATTCTCTACCTCAAGAAACGGCGGTTCGTAGTGTCCGGCTATATTGATCCAGGCAAGGCGCAACTCGTTAGCCGTGATAATGCCGTCCATTTCCATATTGAGGAGCAGCCACTTCGCCAGACGGTAATCGACTTCCTTTTCAAGCATTGAACTTTCCCCCTTCCAGGTGTAGTGTCTATATATCACTCTGAAAGGCAGAAAAGTCAAGGGAATACGGCGATATTCGACGCTATCGACAATATGCACACCCCACATAACGATAGCTTTTGTATATCGTTATGGGACGACTTTATCGTTATGGACGTGTGCAAAATCAAATCTGCGAACAACTCTCCGACCGACATGGAAAAAGCAGGTCGAAAATCGAAGGCAAAAAAATAAGACCTCTGCACACCCCTCGGTGTCAGAAAGCCTTGATTTCAAAGGCTATGTAGGCGTTCTTGCCCATCAATCGTTATGCAGCCCGTATCACCTATGCAACTATTGCCTCCAGAATGTTGCCGGTCTGGAAGCCCAGATTGGCAAGAACCTGATACATGGCACGAATCACCACAGGCGGGGTGTAGAACGCCGTCAGGGTGGATTCCCGGGCGGCGGCGTATTCATCCTCCGACAGGAGGGCCTTCAGTTCGGCATAATGGGCGTTGGCTTCCTCAAAGAACTGGGGCAGGCCGCCCCAGCCTACATATTGGGAGAGAATGTCCTGTTCATCCGGCGTGGCCAGACGGTTTTCGGCTTCCAGCTTGTGCAGCAGCTCTATGGCGTGAACATTGTGATAGAAACGCTCAAGGGGAACGCCAATACCCAGATCATTCGTGGAGATATGATAGTTCCTGCGGTCATCTGCGGAAACTTCAAGATGGGGAGCATGGGGACGATCCTGAGAATGGGGGAGAAGGGGTAAAGAGGGAGGCGGCTCCGCCGCGCCCGCATCGGCCATGACCTGACGAATGAAGGGCGTATTTTCCAGAGCCTCCGGGTCAACAAGCTTCCCGTCCATGATCCCGCCCTTTGCCAGTTCCTCCCGAACCTGCTGGGGATCAACGTCATCGAAGGTGTCTTCTTCCACATCCGGTGCGGAATCAACGATTTGGGCTGCTTGGGGATGGTAGTTATGAACTTCTTCCGCGGCCTCTTCCAGAGTATCAAATGGGCCGTCAATATATCCGGCAGTCCCATCCACCACGCCATAATGGTTGTAATAAAAGCCGTTGACATGGAGCTGTATCTGAATTTCCTCACCGTTATCCGTCAATCTCTGAACGACCTTATTTTGGATGCCGTGGAGGGCAACTTTGGCAAGCTGTTCTTCCGAAAATGCTGTCAGCTCGTCAAAGTCCGGGTCGGTAAGCTCCTGTTCCGTCAGCTCTTTCAGGGAGCTGTATTTTCGGGAATCCACGATAATGCCGTCAATGTACCGATCCAGTTTGAAATCCACGAGGTCAACGCTGACCTGAACGGGGACTTCTTCATCCGTGATGGTGGTGTAGGCGATATTGACTTTATGAAGGTCGGAGAAATCCGGTTCGCTGCCGTACTCTTCGGAGCAGAATGCTGTTATCAGCGTTTTTGCCTTTTCCAAATCCTCATCGACTACCGGATTCGGCTGCGCCGGTTCTGGCAGCGGACGGAGGGTATGCGCTCTGCCGAACACGGAGAATGTACCCGCACGGTAGGCTTCCATAGCCTCCATGCCACGCTTCCGGGTCTCGTAGGATCGGTCATCCGGCTGCGTCGCTTCCATGAGGGGCTTCATCATGGAGGTGTAGATGATATTGACCTGCTCCGGGTCAGAAAGCCGTTTCTGGATTTCTTCGACGCCCTCCCAATAGTCAAAATCACTTCTTGGGGTAGGTCGCTGGAAGCCTTCCGGCGTATTGGAGAAGAAGGACATTACCCGCTTGGAAAGCTGCCGGATCTCATAGTCTGCCATCTTTTCCGTATCACTGGGATACAGATAGGTGCCGGAGGAGATCATGTTGGACACCCATTTGGTAACGGCTGGCCACTTCATGTTCACCTGAGCATAGGGCGCACCGATACTCCCGTGGCTGAAAAAGAAACCGGTGCTGTTGTAAACCCGGTTGTCGTTTCCAACGTGATGGCCGAGGTATTCCCCCTGCTGTCGTTTCAGGAATTTCTCCCGTTCTCTGGCATCCGTGTTCCGGTTGAAAAAGGAGAAAACGTCCAGACGGGATGCAAACTCGCTCTCATAGCCGCGCAGTGCGTGATTGATCTCGTCATCGGAAATGAAATACCGCCGCAGGGGATCAAATCCTTCCGCGGCGGCGAATGTCAGGGGTACGCGCTGCAAATCCTCCAGTTTTTGCAGCAGCTCGGCGGGATCATACCAGCGGCTGACCATGAGACTGCGGTCGCTGGCATAGGCAGCGGCAAACAGCGCCCATTCATCCACAAGCCGGTTCAGCGTATCTGGGGATTCCAAAAGCCGCTGCATCTGGGCTTCGATTTCGGGGAAGCCCTTATTGAAGGAACAGATTTCCATTGTGAGGGGAAGATACATGGCTTCTTTCGCCTGTGCGGAGCATTCCCGCACGGCAAAGGCAAGGGACTGGGCAATTCTGCGCCGTTCAAAGGCCGGGACTTGTTCAAGTTCCTCCTTGGGCATATACCGCCCCATGTCCAGCAGCTCTCGGATACGCTTTGCCGCCTGCTCCCATGTGACAAGAGTAGTATGCAGCTTTTGAACGGTGCGTCCGGTGGCGACACGAATGCCCTCCGGGTCATACCAGACAGTGTATTCCTGATCCTGAATGATCAGCCCCGCGCCATTGGTGCCGTAGCTTCTTTGCAGGAAAGCGGCGTTGTCCGGCTTGTCCTTCATAAAGTAGGCGCAGATGATCTTCCGGCTGTCCCGGTCGTTGAAGCCCATGCACAGAGCTTCATCAATGACCTGCTGGGGAAGCTGCAAATGCGGGAAGAAGGTCTGCTGCGCTTCCGCCGGTGTAGAAAAGCCGCCGTCAAGGAAGGAAAGCTGTTCATTGTCGCTTGGAAGAACTTCTGCCTTTATGACCGGAGGAGCATTTTCCCGGTCAAGAATGCTGCCGGTCAGCTCGGCCACAAGGCCCCATGAAAAACCGGACTCCTTTGTGCGGGAGAGGTATGCCCCCTCCCACATAAGAAGCCCGTTTTCCATTGCCTTATATCCGACGCGGGTGCCGTCTACGATCCGCTCCGTGTATCTGTCCGGATAGGCGGCCTTCAAGAAATCTGCCCGTTCCGATTCACCGCCGTGTTCCCGGAAAAAATCCCGGATCACCTGATTCTTGACTTTCAGGTCGTCCTCACGGTTTTTCAGTATTGCGGTGATAAACCGCTCCTCCAGAAATGGAGGCAGTTCAGATTCTAGTATAAAAGAAAATA
>DJPG01000139.1:0-3592 GCA_002439735.1 Firmicutes bacterium UBA6418
AAGTCATCGTACATGATGCTCCATTCGTAGTTTTCTCCGGCGATCCCCGCCAGAAGATTCGCCTTGGTATCTCCGATACCGCCCAGCAGCTTGAACCAGATCTCGGCATGCTCCTTTTCATTGTCCGCCGTTTCCGTAAAGAATGCGGCGATCTGCTCATAACCGTCATTCTTGGCGGCAGCCGCATAATAGGTGTACTTATTGCGCGCCTGCGATTCTCCCGCAAAAGCCGCCATGAGATTGGTTTCTGTTTTTGAACCTGCGAATTCCATTTTCCTGCACCTCGTTTCATACAAATTCTTTTTCTTTTTGTATTTTTTTCATTTGCAAGAAAATTATGCACCGCATGACGGAATTACGAAATTTCGTTTTCCGAAAGCCGCAGCTGGCCGCAGGCCGCATCGATATCGTCGCCGAGTTCCCGCCGGATGGTCGCCGGGATCCCGTGATCCGTCAGCACCTGTTGGAACCGCAGCACCGCGCCGCGCTCAGTCGTATCGTAGCCGGTCTCTGCTACCTTGTTCAGCGGGATCAGGTTGACATGACAGAGCATGCCATGCAGACGCGCAGCCAGCTTCCGCGCGTAATCCGGGCTGTCGTTGACACCTTTGACCAAGGTATATTCAAAGGTGATGCGCCGCGCGGTCGTTTCCGTATAAGTCCGGCAAGCCTCCAGCAGGGTTTCCATCGGATAGGCTTTGTTGACAGGCATGATCGCATCTCGCATCTCATTGCTGACCGCGTGCAGCGAAATAGCCAGATTGACCTGTGGGAAATCTTCCGCAAAACGCGCGATCATCGGCACCAGGCCGCAGGTCGAAACGGTGATATTGCGCATCCCGATGTTGAGGCCATTCGGATCGTTGATGATGCGGATAAACTTCGCGAGGTTCTCGTAATTATCAAACGGTTCTCCGGTTCCCATCACGACTACATGACTGATGCGCTGACCGGTCTCTCGCTGCGCGGCCAGGATCTGCCCGGCTATCTCGCCGGGAGTCAGGCTTCGCTTCAGTCCGCCGATGGTCGATGCACAGAAGCGGCAGCCCATGCGGCAGCCCGCCTGTGAGGAAACACAGATCGAATTGCCGAATTTATACTGCATAAAGACGCTTTCGATCGCGTTGCCGTCCGCAAGCCGAAAAAGAAACTTGCGCGTGCCGTCGAGCTTAGAAACCTGCATCCGCAGGACTTCCAAAGATGGTATTGCAGCCTGTGCCGCGAGTTTTTCGCGTAACGTCTTCGGCAGATTGTTCATTTCATCAAAACTCTGCGCGCCGCCGCGAAAGCTTCCGTCTTTCGTCAGACCTCCGTAGATCCAGCCGAAGATCTGCTTCGCGCGGAACTTCGGTTCGCGCAGAGTTTCTGTCACAAAGCGCTCCAGTTCTTGATACTCCAAGTTTGTCAAATCCGTCATCGTTTTATTTCCTTTTTTCTGCAGGATCCACCGTCAGCTGGTAAGCGATCCGCGGCGTACCGTCGGCAACGTAGATCACACCGCAGCGCTGAAAGCCCAAACGCTCGCAAGCCTGCTGCATGGAAAGGTTCTTTTCATGTGTATCCATGCGGATCTCCGGTACGAGACTTCTGCAATAGTCCAAACACTCCCGCAGCATGCCTCTGCGTGTTCCGTCACTTGCCATTCGGTGGATCGTACCGTACGGTTTCTCATTGAGCCAGCTTCCGTTCTCGATATACCCGTAAGTCGGGTCTGCTCCGATGATAAAGGAAAAAACGCCGTGGATGGCTTCCTGCCGGTCCGTTTGTTCTTCCGCTTCGTCGATCCAGACAAAGAACTTTCCCTGCTCGATTTCCTGCCGGATCAGCTCCGGTGACGGATATCCGTTTGCCCACTGCGCAGCATTGCCCTCGCCGCGCATATGCAGCCGACCGGCATCCAGGATCCGCATAGCTTTTTCAAGGTCTTCCATCTTTGCTTTTCGTACGATCATGTCCTGTCTCCTTTTTGTCTTTATTCCGCGTTTTCATCCAGTCTGCGCCCGCATTTGCGGCAGAATGTGTAAGTTTCTTTCACCGGCGCGCCGCAATACGGACAGAAATTGTTTTCGCCCTGCGGTACAGCATGAAAGCGTTCCTCCTGTGATCCCGGAGCTTCAGAGTCCGTTCTTTCGTCGCTGTCGGCTTTGGCGTTCCTGCCGAACCTTTCGTTCAGCGGATCCTCTTCTTCCACCTCATCGACAATGTCGAACGCGGAGTACCGCTTTTCTCCGGTGGCGTTTTTCATATTGTAGATCACGCCGACGACCGCCATCACAACGAAAATAATGCCGAATGCGGCAAGGAACGGCACGCCCGTCTGCGCAGCCATAATGGTCCAAAATATGCCGAAAATCACAGCTCCGATCCCGGCGATCCCGCTCATCATCGATGGGCCTCTGCCCGGTTTGATACTTTTCATCTTTCCTCGTCCCCCTTAAATTGTATGAAATTTCTACTTGTATTCCAATCTATGCTATGATAGAATAAAAGCAAGAGGTAAGCCAAACGGCTACCGGTGTAGATTATTTAAAGAAATAACCGCCACTTTTGACCTGGGGGCGGTTATTTTTTTATGTAAGCAATCAGCAAGGATACAATCAAACTTGTGAAGGTCAGACCTATCATCAGTATTTCATAATCCGTCATCTGCTCACCCCCTTTCGGGGTAACCGCTCTTGGGCTCATCCTCTTGCTGCATCTATTCTACCACAGATCGCACACAAGAACAAGCGTTCTTTTTTGTTTTCTATAATCCTATATTTCTATCTTTTTCAAGGCTTTCAGCACGATCTCCGCTGCCTTGTCCGCCGCTTTTTTCTCAAACGCAGCATAGTCCTCCTGCGCACCGCCGTCCGCGAGGTCGGAAATACAGCGGATGATCCCGATCGGCACCCGGTTGACATAGGCTGTATGCGCGATCGCGCAGCTCTCCATTTCTACACAGAGCGTCTGCGGGAAACGTGCTTTCAGCAGGCTTTTCTGTTCCGCATCGGTCACAAAAGCGTCTCCGGTAAGGATCAGCCCTTGGTGCGCCCGGGTCCCGTCCTGCTTCTCCTCGCACTGTTCTTTCGCGCTCTGCAGCAGGATCCCGGTCAGCTGCGGATCCGTTTCGAAATATTCCCGATAAGGAAACAGTTCTGTCAGCTGCAGCTTCCTGACATCATGATAGGTCAGCCGCTCAGCCGCCACCACATCCAGATGCCGGACCGCCGGGTCCAGACTTCCCGCGATACCGGTATGGAGCAGCCGGTCAACGCCAAAACGGTCGAGCATCAGCTGCGTATAGATCGCCGCGTTGATCTTGCCGACACCGCAAGTCGAAAGTACAGCCGGATGGCCGCAAAGCATTCCCTCATAGTACTTCATGCTGTTATATTCCGATGTTTTTACGTTTCCCATGGCGGATGCGAGCAGTTCCGCCTCCACCCACATGGCCGAAAGAATCCCGATCCGGTTCATCTTGCACCTCCCTCTATCATTTTAATATACAAGTCTTTTTTTGTCCACTGCTTTGTGGATTTACGGATTTGCGGAAAAGTCGTCCGCTGTCGTTCCGCGGTGCGGTTTTTCAAAAAAAGATACAGCACAGTTT
>DJPG01000139.1:3699-5288 GCA_002439735.1 Firmicutes bacterium UBA6418
TCTCGCAAGCGCCGTCTTGGAGTTCGACTGCCAGCGTTTCGCTCTTGATATAATCCGCGTGTTTCGCGACCGCTGCCTTGACCGCATCATCCGCGTCAACGGTGATCACGATCTTGTCCATCATTTCGTAGTCAGCCTGTTTCCGCAGCTGCTGTACCTTGGATACCAGTTCTCTTGCCAAGCCCTCGTCTACCAGTTCCGGTGTCAGCGTTGTATCGAGAATGGTAAAGATATTGTTTTCCATGGCGACCGCAAAGCCCTCTTTCGCCGTGATGCGGATATCTAAGAATTCCTTAGTGATCTCAAATTCTTCGCCTTCTAAGGTCATCACTGCCTTGCCTTTTGCCTCTACCGTGGCAATAAAGGCTGCAGGCTCTTCCTTGCCGAGTGCTGCCGCGAACGCCTTAATCTTGCTGCCAAGTACCGGACCTGCTGTTTTGAAATTCGGTTTCAGGGAGAAGTCCATATACCGGTCAAGATTCTTTTCAAAAACGACTTTTTTAACGTTCAGCTCTTCCATGATCAGCGGTGCCAGGTCGCCAATCAGTGTTTCGTACTTGCCGTCAACCAGTACTTCCGAAAGCGGCTGACGAACCTTGATCCGCTCCTTTTCACGGGTTCCGCGACCAAGTCCTACCAAGGCTCTGACGATATCCATTCTTTCTTCCACGCTCTTGTCTACCAGGGACATATTCGCCTTTGGGAAGAAAGCAACGTGCACGGTATCTTCACCGGTCAGGTCGGTATAGATCTCGTCCGCGATGAACGGAGCGATCGGCGCAATCAGTTTCGCAACGCCGACCAGAATCTCATAAGTGGTCGCGTAAACGCTCTTCTTGTCTTCCGTCAGTTCTTCCGCGTAGAATCTGCGGCGCGCACGGCGGATATACCAGTTGGACAGATCTTCCGCCACAAAATCCGTGATTGCTCTGACCGTTCTCATATGATCGTACTGATCCATATATTCGGTCACATCGTGAACGAGCTGATTGTACTTGCTGAGAATCCAGCGGTCCAGTTCCGGTCTTTTCTCGTAATCTACCGAGAAATTCCGCGGGTCAATTTTGTCCTGATTCGCGTAAAGGACAAAGAAATTATATACGTTCCGCAGGGTTCCGAAGAACTTGCTGACAATATCTTTCAGACCTTCTTCATCGAACTTGGTCGGTGTCCATGCCGGAGAGACATAAAGCAGATACCATCTGGTCGCGTCCGCGCCATATTTGTCGAGCATTTCAAACGGCGATACGGTATTGCCTTTATGTTTCGACATTTTTTTGCCGTCCTTGTCAAGGATCAAGTCATTGACCAATACATTTTTATACGGCGCGCAGCCCTTGACAATCGTAGAGACTGCCATCAGCGAGTAGAACCAGCCTCTGGTCTGATCGATACCCTCACAGATGAAATCTGCCGGGAACAGCTGGTCAAAGTCTTCTGTATGTTCAAACGGATAATGCCATTGCGCGAACGGCATCGCACCGGAGTCGAACCAACAGTCCATAACCTCCGGGATCCGGTGCATCGGCTTCCCACATTCCGGACAAGTCAAGGTCACATCATCCACATATGGTCTGTGCAGTTCGATG
>DJPG01000016.1:0-38224 GCA_002439735.1 Firmicutes bacterium UBA6418
TCCAAACGTGGGATCATGAAAAAAGCTTGAAATTAAACGATTTTTCGTATAAACTGGTGATAAACACAAAGTGTTCAGAGAAGAAAGTACCGGAGAAACTGAAACCGCTGTTTGCGTATGTCAACGGTGCAGAGAATTTCGAAAGCTCAGACCTTGTAAAGAGGATCGACCAACGAGTGAAGAAATTCAACTCGGACGAATGGAGGAAGAAGTTTATGACATTCGAGTATTATGTGAAAGAGAAAGCAGAGCGTGCATATGAGGACGGTCGAGAGGAAGGTGCGGCACAGGAGAAGCGTGAGATTGCGAAAAATCTGAAGGAGTCCGGAATTCCAATTGATGTGATCGCAAAAAGTACCGGGCTGACGCCGGAGGAAGTCAAGCAACTATAAAAGCTGCTTTTGTGTGAAAGCGCAGAAGTAATGACAAGTGCATAAACGGTATATACGCAAAGGGGCTTTCGCATGAACGGGCATGTTTCGTTCATGCGAAAGCCCCTTTGTACGCAATATATCAAAAGACTCCGCAATAAATCGAAAATAATTGATAAATTGCGGAGTTCGTGATAGAATGGTAACAGAAAGAGCAAAAGATTTAGGTAGGTGTGCGATGAAAAGTTGTAAAGAGGCGGCGCGCGAGTGGAATATCTCAGAACGAAGCGTCAGTGACCTATGCCAAAAAGGAAAAATCCCCGGGGCGGTAAAGGACGGCTGGAAATGGCAGATCCCGGATGAAGCCTCAAGACCTGCAGACGAGCGGATCAGGTCCGGCAAGTATGTAAAGGGAGATGCAGCAGGAAAGAAGCCGCTGCCGATCGGCGTTTCCGATTATGTGCGGGCGCAAGCGGAGTATTACTATGTGGATAAGACACTCCTGATAAAAGAATTCCTTGATCGAAAGCCGTTTGTTTCGCTGTTTACGAGACCGCGAAGATTCGGAAAAACCCTGAACATGGATATGCTGCGCGTGTTCTTTGAAATTTCCGAGCAAGATACCGCCCGCTATTTTCGTGACAAAGCGATTTGGAAATGCGGAGAAAAGTACCGCGCAGAACAGGGCCGCTATCCGGTTATTTTCCTGACATTTAAGGATGTCAAGTTTGATACTTGGACTGCGACATTGGATAAAATCCGCGCGCTGCTGCAAGAGGAATACGGAAGACATCTGGAGCTTGCTGTGAGCGATAAACTTGCAGCCTACGAAAAAACATATTTTCAAAAGGTACTGGACGGAACCGCAACGGAGGTCGATCTTACTTTTGCCTTGGAGAGATTATCCAAAAT
This sequence comes from Firmicutes bacterium UBA6418, assembly GCA_002439735.1. Lineage (GTDB taxonomy): Bacteria > Bacillota > Clostridia > Peptostreptococcales > Anaerovoracaceae > CAG-238. The sequence continues at coordinate 1,284 of DJPG01000016.1, forward strand.
GCTGGCGGCTCACTATGACAAAGCGCCGATCATGATCATCGATGAATATGATACGCCGATTCAAGAAGGTCATGCAAAGGAATTCTTTGATGAGATCATCGGGTTCATGCGGAACTTTTTTTCAGGCGCTTTTAAAGACAATCGAAATCTTTCTTACGGGTTTCTCACCGGCATTTTGAGGATCGCACAAGAGAGTATCTTCAGCGGGCTCAATAACTTGACGGTGAATTCTGTTCTGGATGACGAATACGACAGCTGCTTTGGATTCGATGAAAAAGAAGTGCATAAAATGCTGGAATATTACGGCGCTGTCGATAAGGAGAGCGAACTGCAGGCATGGTATGACGGCTACTGCTTCGGAAGCAAAGAAATCTACAATCCGTGGTCGGTGATCAACTATATCGCAAAGGGCTGCGTGCCGCAGGCTTATTGGGTGAACACCGGACGAAATGAGATTCTGGAAGACGTTCTGCAGTCGGCCACAGAGGAGATCACGGAGCGTCTGTTTGCGCTCTTGCAGGGAGAAAGAGTGATCGCGCGCATTGACCAGAACGTATCGTATCGCTCCCTTGCGGAAGAACCGGCCGGAATCTACAGCCTTTTGTTGGTTGCGGGCTATTTGAAGACACCTAAAAAGGAACTGCAGACGGATGGAACCTATTTATGTGAGGTATCCATACCGAACAAAGAGATCGCCGCAGTTTATAAAAGTGAAATTTTGTCGCATCTGTTTCATGTCGGTGCGGTTACGCAGACAACAGCGAATAAAATTGCGGAAAGCCTTTATACAAAAGATGAGACGATGCTCCGGCAGGCGATCCCGCTGCCGAAACCATGAGAAAAATGATAAAACCCATGATTTCGTTGACTTGCAGAGCCTTGATGTGCTATCATAAGATATTATAGTATGCAAAGGGGAAGAATGAGAGATGATAATCAAAAAGGCAGAGCTGGAAACCGTTGCGGTGCGCAGAAACCAGTATCCGGAGGATACAATGCCGGAAGTCGCTTTTGCGGGACGTTCCAATGTCGGCAAGTCTTCCCTGCTGAATCTTCTGACCGGACGCAGGAGTCTGGCGCGCGTATCCGGCAATCCGGGCAAGACGCGGACGATCAATTTTTACCGCATCAACGACGCTTTTCGCATTGTGGATCTGCCGGGCTACGGCTACGCGAAGGTATCGAAAAGCGTGACCGAGAACTGGGGCGCGATGATGGAAGAATATTTCCAAAACCGGCAGGGTCTGAAAAAGGTCGTTCAGCTGGTGGATATCCGCCATGCGCCATCCGCGCAGGATCAGCAGATGTATGAATATCTGCGGCATTACGGACTGGACGGCATCGTGGTGGCGACAAAGGCAGACAAGGTTTCGCGAAACGAGCTGCAAAAGTGCATCAAGACCATCCGACAGACGCTGAAGCTGGGACCGGAGGATCTGGTGATCCCAGTGTCGGCGCTCAAGCGGAGCGGCTATGAGGAGCTTTTGACAGAGATGGAAAAACTTTTGGAGGCATAAATGCAATTTTTAAGCTGGACATTTATCAGAGGAAGATTGCGGGCGATCGCCAGCATGATGAAGGATAAGACCGTGCCGAAGCGCAAAAAGGCGCTGGTGATCTTCGGTCTGATCTATCTGTTCCTTCCGGTGGATCTAATCCCGCCGATCCTGGGGCCGGTGGGCTTCATCGACGACGCGATCCTGTGGATTTGGATCATCTGGCATTTAAAGGATACTCTGGATCAGTACTGGCTGGGAGAAAAGGAAGTGGATCTTTCCAAAGATTTTCAAGGTAAAAACGTGATTGAAGGCGTAGATTATACCGTAGAGCATCCTACAGAAAAAAATACAAAAGATGAGGAGTAAAGAAACGAAAATGGACAACAACACAATCGGAAAAGTTTTATTTACCAGAGAACAGATCGAGCAGAGAGCTGCGGAACTCGGAAGACAGATCTCACAGGATTACGCCGGCGAAGAGATTTATCTGGTCGGAACGCTGAAAGGCGCGGTGATGTGGATGGGAGACCTGATGAAAAACATCACCAATGATGCGCAGATCGATTTCGTCGTCGCGTCCAGTTACGGCAGCGGCACGACATCCTCCGGTGTTGTAAAAGTGAAAAAAGACCTCGACGGCGACATTTACGGAAAGAATGTTATCATTGTCGAAGATATCGTAGATACCGGCACTACACTAAAATTCCTCAAGGCACATTTTGCAGATCGCAATCCAAAGAGTATCAAGGTCTGCACGCTGCTGGATAAACCGTCCAGAAGACTGGTGGATCTCAAAGCGGATTATGTCGGATTTGAGATCGAAAATCTGTTCGTGATCGGTTATGGTCTGGATTACGACCAGAAATATCGAAATCTTCCGTATGTGTCCTATCTGGAAGGCTAGCAGGAGCGCCCTTTCTCATCATACGGCAAAAGGAGGGAACGGAACCGGAATATGAAGATTTTTCGCGTGATATGTTCAGTCCTGGTGATTTTGACAACTTCATTGTGCATGGTGACCGCGGCACAGAATATCACCTTGCGGACTGCTGACATCTATCTGTTCTATTTTAATGATTCCGGCGCGGTCGATCGGATTTATACAAATTTGACAAATAGTGAGATGGCGGATGGAATCGCGGATTTCATGAACAGCTTTCGACCGGAGGCGTTTCAGATCTACGAGGATACCGGCTATGATATGCAGGGAATTTTTGAACCCGACGAAAGCGACAGCATGATGCTGGTAAAAAAATGGCTGGATATCAGTCTGATCGTTTGCCTGGTAAGCTTGATCCTGACTGTCGCCATTTGCTGCTGGCTGCTGCGGGACGGCTATAAAAAGCTGCTACGAAACCGAACTTATATCAGCGTTGCGCTGAGCGGGGTTCTGATTGCAGGCTCGTTTATATTTGTATCCACGCACAACGGCAGGCTTTGGCTTGCGGAACAGGTCGGATTGAAGATCCCGGAAGAGACGACGACGCTTACGATCCTGCTTGGCAATGACTTTATTTCGATGGCGAATACGTTTTATGTCATCATTGCGCTCATTCTGCTGGCAGTCAGCACCTATGTGTTGCTTCGTCTGACAAGACCGCCACGGATCTTTTATTGAAGCGCATGATTTAGGAGAGAAAACATGATATACATTTACTTGGCAGAGGGCTTTGAAGAAGTGGAAGCCCTGACAGCCGCCGATATTCTGCGAAGAGCAGGGCAGGATGCGCAGCTGGTATCCGTGACCGGTGCACTTTCCGTGACCGGTGCGCACGGCATTACTGTACAGGCGGATTGTCTTTTTGAAGACGCGGAGGACGCGGCGTGCGAGATGCTGGTGCTCCCGGGCGGCATGCCGGGAACGAAACATCTGGGTGAGCATACCGCACTTTGCGCGAAGCTGAAACAGTTCGCGGATGAAGGCAAATGGGTTGCCGCGATTTGTGCGGCGCCGATGGTACTCGGAAGCCTTGGAATTCTGAATGGCAAGCACGCGGTCATTTATCCTGGAATGGAAGATTTCCTGATCGGTGCGATCTGTGAAAGCAAGGCTGTCGTGCGGGACGGGAATCTGATCACGTCCCAGGGACCAGGTACCGCCATGCAATTTGCGCTCGCATTGGTCGAAGCACTTTGCGGCGCGAAAACAAGCCAAGGACTTGCAGAAGAATTGATTCTGAAATAGGAGAATAAAATTGGACTATAAAGTAGATTATCACATTCATTCCTGTTATTCGGACGGAACGATGACGCCCGTAGAACTGGTAAGAAAATACAAGGATGAGGATTATGATATCCTATCCATCACGGATCATGACGGCATCGGCGCGTTTCAGGAAGCGAATATTGCAGCAGAGGCTCTGAAAATCAAACTCATCTCCGGCGTGGAGTTGTCAACGGAGTATGCGTTTGTATTAGTCGCGGATGCGGATGCGCAGCATCCGGCAGGTAGCACGGTACAGCTGAACCTGCATCTTCTGGGCTATCAGTTTGATGTCGAAGATCCCGCGCTGAATGCGAAACTTGCCGAAATGGCACAGTGGCGAAGAGAGAGAAACGATAGACTGGCAGAGGTGCTTGCCAAAATGGGATACCCGATCGATCTTGCGGCGTTGGCAGCCAAAAGCAAGGGCGACTATGTCGGAAAACCGGATATCGCAAGAGTCTGGGTGAAGCAAGGGCTGATTGATACCGTTTCCGATGCCTGGAGAGACGGCAAATTCTTTGATGCGCCGGAAGTGAAAGCGATCCATAAGAAAAAACTTCCGACGACAGAAGCCATCGAACTGCTCCGCCAGGCGGGCGGTATGCCGGTTCTGGCGCATCCCGGAAAGATCCGAGGTCTGGGTCCCCGCGATTCCAAGAATTACTGGATGAATCTGGACGCTCTGATCCTGCAGCTTAAAAAAGCGGGATTAAAAGGTTTGGAATGTTATCATCCAAACCATTCCGAGACGGAAATTTATCATTTTGTCGAGCTTGCGGGAAAACTGCACCTGCACATTACCGAGGGCTCGGATTTTCACGGAGAGGAATAAGACAACAGAGCCTATAGGCGGCGGCACGGGTGCAAGCCTGGTTGCGGCGCGTACCATGAGCTAAAAAAACAAGCAGGACTGGAGAATGGAGAAATGTCTTTATTTGATAAAAGAGCGGTTGCAGCCGCAGTGAGAACGGAGGAGGATTTCAGCGCGGCATTGGAGTCTGATGTTGATGTGATTTTTTTGTTGTATTCGAGCATTATGACGGTGGAAACACAGATTGCGCGTGCGCATGAGGCAGGGAAAAAAGCGTTGATTCACATGGATTTCGCAGAGGGTATCGGGAAGGATCGTGCAGGTTTGAAGTTCATTCGACTGAAAGGCGCAGATGGGATTCTGACAACAAAAACCAATATGATCCGCCCGGCAAAGGATATCGGACTGGTGACGGTACAACGGTTTTTTATCGTGGATTCTCACTCGGTGGATACGGCAGTTGAATCCATCCGTATCGCAAAACCGGATGTGGTGGAGATCATGCCTGGCGTTGTCTGCAAGAAGATTCGCGAGTTTTCTGAAAAAGTGCGCAATACACCGATTCTTGCAGGTGGACTGATCGAATTCCGGGAAGATGTAGACAGCGCGATCGCAGCCGGAGCCACGGCAGTTTCGACAGCGAATCGAGAGCTTTGGAACTATCGATAAATAGCGGGAAACACCGGAGCGACAAGAAAACCGCATGGTGAAATCTGAAAAAACAAAGCAGAGCATGATGAAAAGGAGGAGCAAAGTATGAAGGTTAAATTTTGCGGAGCGTCTATCGGTGTAACCGGATCCTGCCATTTGATATCAACGGACAAGCACCAGATCCTGCTGGACTGCGGTCAATTCCAGGGTGGAAAAGAAACGGAACACATGAACGAAGAACCGTTTCCGTTTGATCCGACCGCAATCGAATGTGTGGTGCTCAGCCATGCGCACATTGATCATTGCGGCAGACTGCCGCTGTTGGTCAAGCGCGGATTTAAGGGTGCGATCTACTGCACAGACGCGACGGCGGATCTTTTGAACGTTATGCTCAAGGACAGTGCTTACATCCATGAAAAGGACGCGGAATGGCAGAGTAAGCGGAACGCGCGAACCGGCAAACCTCCGGTAGAGCCGCTTTACACGATCCGTGACGCAGAAGACGCGCTGCGTCTGGTAAAACCGGTGCTGTATGATCAGCTGATTGAATTGAATGACGATATGAAAGTCGTTTTCAATGACGCGGGTCATATTCTCGGTTCCGCGATCATCGAACTTTGGACGACGGAGAGTGACAAGACTTCCAAACTGGTATTTTCCGGAGACCTCGGCGTGATGAATCGCCCGATTCTGCGGGATCCGGTCAAGATCAAAAAAGCTGATTATGTCATCATGGAAACGACGTATGGTAACCGCTTGCACGAAAAAAATGCCACCAGTATCGACGAACTGATCCGGATCGTACTCAAGACAATCAAACGAGGCGGTAATGTGATCATTCCGTCCTTTGCCGTTGGCAGAACGCAGGAACTGATCTATCAGTTTAACATATTTTATGAACACCATCCGGAATATGCGGATATCCTCGGCAAGGTCAACGTTTACATTGACAGTCCGATGGCGACGACTGCGACGGAGGTTTTCAAGAAGAATGCACAGGTTTTCGATGAGGAAACCAAAAACTACATTTTGCGTGGTGATCATCCACTGGATTTTCCGAATCTGAAATTTACCAGAAACACCGCTGACTCACAGATGCTGAATGTGGATAAACATCCGAAGATCATCATTTCCGCGAGTGGTATGTGCGAAGCGGGAAGGATTCGCCATCACCTGAAGCATAACCTCTGGGACAGCCGCAACAGTATCGTCTTTGTCGGCTATCAGGCAGAAGGAACCTTAGGAAGACTTTTGATCGAGGGCGCGAAGGAGGTTCATCTGTTTCGCGAGCCGATTGTGGTCAAAGCGGAAATCTACAATCTTGAAGGATTTTCCGGTCATGCGGATCAAGCGGGACTCTTGGACTGGCTGGGAGGCTTTCAGGTAAAACCGAAAGAAATTTTTCTGGTGCATGGGGAACTGCAGTCCAAGCTTGACTTTGCGGCAAAAGTCAAGGAAGTTTACGGCTATGAGCCGATCGTAGTCAACGGCAATACGGAATATGAACTGGAAACCGGCGAGATTTTGAGCCGGGATGCGGTTATTCAGGACGCGTTGGATGAAGAGGATGTCGAAAAGCTCAAAAACAAACTGGAGAATATTCAGGATGAACTCGATGATATCATCGAGAGCACCAAAGGCGTGATGGCAAAGAGGCTTTCCCCAACCAGGCTGCAGGAAATCAACAACGTAGTTCTGGAGCTTGAGAAGGCTTCCGTGAATTTAGGCGCGACGATCACGGCAGAGGATCGGGATCAAACGCCGTTAACCGAACAGATGCAGAAGCAGAAGTAGAAGTGAAAACAGCACAAGACGTACAAAACGAAACGGAGAAAAAACATGAAAGACGTGATCGTGATCGGAATCGCGGGAGGAACCGGTTCCGGCAAAAGTACTCTGATCAAAAAAATCAAGGAAGAATTCAGTGATGAAATCACCATGCTGAGCCATGATTACTATTACAAGCAGCACAATGATATTCCGTTTGAGGAACGCAAGAGGCTGAATTATGACCACCCGAATTCTTTCGACACTGATCTGATGATCGAACACGTCCGCAGGCTGTCTGCAGGTGAAACGATCTATCGGCCGGTCTACGACTTTACGATCCATAACCGGGTAGATGAAACTGTGCCGGCAGAACCGGCCAAGGTGATTATCCTAGAGGGCATTTTGATCTTCGAAAACAAAGAACTGCGCGATCTTTGTGATATCAAGGTTTTCATCGATACCGACGCGGACGTGCGCATCATCCGCAGGATCGTCCGCGATGTCAATGAAAGAGGCAGAACCTTGGACTCAATCGTAACACAGTATCTGACAACAGTCAAACCGATGCATGAGCAGTTTGTCGAACCAAGCAAAAAATTCGCGGATATCATCATTCCGGAGGGCGGTTATAATCAGGTCGCGCTTGATATGCTGAACGAGAAGATTCATGCGCTGCTGAAGGAACGACTATAGGCGCCCGGCACGATTTCACGTATCTTTGGCGAATCAGGTCGAAAAATGTAAAATAAGAGAAGAGAAAAAACACCTTTTTTGTCTGAATTTGTGATAAAAAGAAAGACAGAGGAGGTGTTTTTCTATGGAACGAAACAGGTTCAAGCTACCGGAAGCGGTTTACCGGCAGGCATTGTGGGCAACGCGAGATCTGCCGCGCATGCAGGAGAAGCTTGTGGAGCTGGAGGAAGCAGCGGATCTGCTCGGCGCAGCGGATCCGTCCAGACCGGCTCGCGTCCGGGACTGCGCGGATATCAGCGACATCACCGCAAAAAAAGCAGTCGAGCTTGCACAGCTCACCCTGCGCATCCGCGCAATCGAGGACGGTTTTTTGGCTGCGCCGCCCAAATACCGAAATGGGCTGCGTGAGCATTTGAGCTTCGGAACGGCTTATCCGGAGAATTTTCATCGCAATACATGGAAGAAGTGGCAGCAGATCGTTCTCTATGCCATTGCGTGTAATTTAAAAATTTTTTAAAAAAACAAAAAATGTACTGGAAATTATTTTTTTATATGTTATAATGATACTGTAAAAAATTGTGTAAAAATAGAGAAAGGATGGAAATATGAAATGGAACCGAAATCGAATCGTCGGACTGGCGTTGATCGTTTCAACCCTGGCGGCTCTTGGATTCTGGGAATTCTGGGGTCGCAGTCACCTGGGCTGCGACAAAGTACTGGTCTTGAAAAAAGATGCACCTGCACACACTTGCATCACTGCCGAAATGCTGACTGTGAAAGCGCTGGAGCATCCCGGCAAGGGAACCCTGTCCGCTGCGGATCGCCAAAGTGTCGAGGGGCTTGCGGCGGGACAGTTCATTCCGGCGGGTGAGCCATTGTACGCTGCTTACTTTACGGAGCCGGACTTTGTGGCAGATGAGGATTCCGGACGTTATATTCTGGCATTGCCGGAGTCCTGGATCGCAGCTTATCCGCAGACGGTTCGCCGCGGTGATCGGCTCTTTTTTTATTGTGGCGGAGAGGTGGTCACAGACGTTGCGGTGGCGCATGTCAAAGACGGAAACAATCAGGAGGTCTATTCCGGCAGCAACGAGCGACTGCATGATTCCGGAAGTGTGCAGCGGATCGAAGTCGTGGTCGACGCGAAACAGGCTTCGCTTTTAGCCAAACTCGCGGACAAGGGCAATCGCTTTCTGCTGCTGTATCAATAGGTGACACATATGGAAGTAAAAGAAAACAAAAAGACAAACTTTGCGGATGCCTGCAGTTGGGTGCATAACGTGATGGAAAGCCGTTGGCGCGCCGCGGATGACGGAGAAAAATCACGGATTCTGGAACGCGAAAAGCGAGCGATCATGGGATATGAAGAGGAAATCGCGACTTATAAAGAAATGATCCGTGAGATCCTGAAAGACGCACGATTGGGCGAGATTGACGTACCGGACTGGTACCGCAGCGAGGAAGATGGCATCTTTGCCGAACTTTATGGGTTGGCAGGACTTGCGCCGTGGGTATATGATGAAACCGAAGATTATCGCCGTTCCTCATCGGCCAAACTGATCGGAGAGAGACTGTATTGCCTGATCGATGGCGTATCGGTTCTGCAGCCGCAGCGGATTCCCCGTGAACGTCGCGAGCAACTGCGCCGCGCGCTTCTGCTCTCTGCACCATTGGAACGTACGGAAAAAGGATTTCATGAGATCTATCTTCACAATGGAATTCGTTTGACAATTTACGCGGGCGAGCGGACAAAAGAGAACCAGGACGTGATGGTATTCCGCAAATATCTGATGCAGGAGCTTTCTTTCCGACAGCTGGCAGAATTGGGAACCATTCCGGAGGAGGCAATTCCACTGTTTTTCAGCATGATCCGTATCGGCTTCAACATTCTGATCGGAGGTCCGGTGCGGAGCGGCAAAACAACTTTCCTGCAAATCTGGCAAAAAGAAGAGGATCCCAAGCTGGAGGGTCTGGCTATTTCCACAGATCCGGAAACACCGTGGCATACCCTGATGCCGGATACGCCGATTATGCAGCTAGTCGCAGACGGCGAGGCTGAGCTTGCAGGATTGACAAAGTCCCTGCTGCGCGGAGACAATGATTATGTTTTACTGGAGGAAATGCGCGACGCGACCGCCTATCGTCTGCTGCTGGAGATCACCGCGATTGGTACGCGACGCTGCAAATGTACCGTGCATACACAGGAACCGGCGGGCTTGCCCTATCGCATCGCGTCCGCAATTCGCAGCCGATACGGAGGAGATGAGCAGAACATGATTTTACAGATTTTTCAAAATTTCCATTACATCTTTCTCTTCGCGCAGGAGGAATCCAACCGCGCGCGAAAAAAGCTGGTCAGCATTTCGGAATACAGCTATGAACCGGAGAGCGGAAAAGCCTGTGTACACACGATTTGCCGGTATGACGCGGTATTGGATCGATGGAATTGGAATGCGCATTTGGGGAAAGATAAAAAAGAGATTGGAAAGCTACGCACGGAGGAGGTACAGAAAATGGAACATCTGCTGAAAGAACTGGAGCAGCGGAATCCGCTGATGGAAAAAACAACGATTTATCCGCGCTATTTTGAACCAAATCGAAAGGAGAGCGCGCCGGAAAGGAGGACAGACAGATGACAGAAGTAATTCTATTCCTGCTCCTGATTTCTGGAACCGCATCCTTGTTTTGGGAGATACTTACAGATATCGCGATTCGACTGCGGCAATGCGCGGCAAGCTGGTACAACAGCCTCAAACGCGCGGAACTTCCGGTGTTTGCGGAACAAACAGTACCGAGTACGGATGGACGTCTGACCCATCACATCAAATTACTTTTGCAGCTGACACTCGGTATCGGAAGCGAAAAAGGCTTGCGGGTGTTCGGCGTACTTTGCGGATGCTGCGGTGGATTGGTGATCCTGCTGCTCGGTCATCGGGTTTCTATGAGGCTCGCCCTGTCCGCGGCACTGCTCGCGATGGTGTTCCCTTATGCCGGTTTGCAGCTGATGCTGCAACAAAAGCGAAATGCGGCATCCAGGGAAGGAGAGATTCTGCTGACGGAACTTTTGGAAAACTACAAGATCTGTCAATTTCATATGCGGGATGCGATCGAACTGACCGCGCAGACCATGGAGGAAGCACCCAATGCCAGGCGTCTTCTTTTTTCTTTGTCCAAAGGCCTGAACCGGGGTCTGGATGATGCGCAGACAAGGAGAATGTTGGAAGAATTCCGGCTTTCGATCCATACCTCGTGGGCGAATATCCTGACGGCCAATCTTAGCTTTGCGCTGTTGTCCGCAGCGGAGATCACGGAAGCACTTCAGGATCTGACTGAAACCATGGTGCAGGCGCGAAAGGTGGATGAATACGCCAAACGTGAAAATCAAGAAGCCGGCATGATGCTGCGCTGGCTGGCACCTGTCTGCTATCTGCTGACGGTAATCGGCGGGATCTTCTGTTTTCGACTTTCGCCAGGTCAGTTTCTGCACTACCAGTTGGAGACCCAGATGGGTCTGACCTGGCTGGTTCTTTCCGGGATGCTCTATGGGAGCGGTTTGCTGTTGTATGGATTTTTGCGGCGCGGACGGTTGGATCTATAAGAAGGGAGCGGATATTACAATGGAGAAAAAAAGTCGTTTGACGAGATACCGGGAAGTGCTGCAGCGTGGATATCTTTTGCTGCAAGCTCGTTTTACACCAAGTCCGGAGGGAGAACTTTACGACAGCTGCATTACGCTCAAAAATCTGGCGCTCGTGCGACGCGAAACGCCGCTTTCCGCCGACTATATCTATGAGCTTCTGATGCAGAACGCGATCCGGTTGAGACCTGCATACGCAGGTATGTTGACCTTGTATCGCAGCGGACGGGACGAAGCGGCATTTACGTTCTTCGCGGAGGCCGTCGGCAGCAAAACAGGTCGATCCTTTGCCTCCATTCTGGCCAAGCTGGACGCGGTCAATCCCGCGGAGCTGACTGCGCAGATGGAGGTTTTTCAAAACCTGATGGCGGAAAAACGGGTGACGCAGGCCATGAAGCGTGCGCAGAGAAATGGTCTATGGATGACACTTTGGGCAAGCGCAGCTATTTTTGCGTTGCTGATCAATTTTACTGTGGTCGTTGTATTTCTCAATACACTGGATATGCTGGAATCTGTTTTTTAAACGGAGGCAGGCGAAGTAAGAAAGGAGACAAAACTTATGAAAAATCTGATCATCATTATTGGAACCATTCTGCTGGGCGCGTTCATTGTCAACACGCTGGTGCTTGGTGACGATCATTCCTTGAAAAGCGCAGCGAATGATATCATGGAGGAAGGAACCGCGGCGATCTCCGACGCGGTGAATTTTGGTCGGGGGAGTGGAAACACCGGCGGCGCGGGAGGATTTTAGGATGAAGCAGTTACTTGTGATTATTGGTTGTATTCTGCTTGGTGTGTTTCTTTTTGAAATGATGGTCGGAGACAGTCCGGACAGTCTGAAGTCGATTTCCGGAAAGGCAATTTTGCAGGCCATGGAGGTATACGGATGAAAGATCTGATTACGACGATTGCGTCTGTTCTGGTGCTGATGATGTTTCTCCTGCAGTTTACCGCCAATCAGGTGACCTATACCAAAATCATGGGAGCAGAATATGCGGTTCGGAACTTTCGTATTGAAAATGAGACAGCGGCAGAGATCTCGGAAAAGTCGATCACCGATCTGCGCTCACGCATTGCGGCGGCGGTTCAATGTGCGGAAACGGAAGTGACGGTAAATACCTGGCAGGACGGAGCATATCATGTGGAAGCGCCGATCCGGGGCATAATCGGTTCGGCTGCCATGCTTGGCATCACGGACGCGGAAAACGAATTTCTTTATACAGCGGAAGGGAGAGTACGGATAGAAAATGAAGAATCTGATGATCACCCTGGGATTGATGATCCTGATGAGCCTGCTGCTGGAATTTCAGACGGAGCTGAACGTGAGGAGCTGGAAGTACCTTCGGAATGAGATGAATCCGATAGCAGAGTTCCCGATGAGTCTTGAAAAAAATCTGAAAAGAATTTGAAGAATTTGAAAAGATTCTGAAAAAGCATTGACAAAAGGCTTTGCCGTGTAGTAGAATAGCCGATATGTAAAAGGGAGTAGCTGGCGTTGCGCGCGATCCGTGCGCAATGTGGTATCTGCGACATCCCAACCGTAGGGAATCGAATCTGCGGTTCGCAGATATCTTAAATAGTAAGACTTTTATCGTATAGAATCTATATGGTAAGAGCCTTTTTTGTTTGGATTCTTATCGGGAAAGGAAATGAAATGCAATATTATCTGAAGACAATTGACGAAACCTGCGAAGCCGTCGGTACAGGTGTGAAAGGCCTACAGCGTGCGGAAGCAGAAAAAAGGCTTGCGCAAAACGGAAAAAATAAATTAGCGGAAGCACCAAAGGATTCTCTGCTGAAACGCTTTTTCGGACAAATGGCAGATCCGATGATCTTGGTACTGATCGCGGCTGCGGCGGTTTCCGGCGTGACTTCGTTCTACGCAGGCGAAAGCTTTGCGGATGTTATCATTATCATGGCCGTGGTGATCATCAATGCGCTCCTCGGTATGTACCAGGAAAGCAAAGCAGAAAAGGCCATTGAAGCATTACAGGAAATGGCGGCTGCGACGAGTCGGGTGCTGCGTGACGGCAGGATCGAGCAAGTAAAAAGCGAAGATCTGGTTGTCGGCGATGTCATTTTGCTGGAAGCCGGTGATGCAGTTCCTGCAGACGGCAGAATCATCGAATGCGCGAGCTTAAAAATTGAAGAAGCCGCGCTGACCGGTGAAAGTGTTCCGGTCACCAAGACCGCAGAAACGCTTTCGCTGAATGGCGCAAAGGATGTACCTCTGGGTGACCGAAAAAATATGGTTTATATGGGCAGCACGGTTGTATACGGCAGAGGTGCTGCTGTGATCTGCGCTACCGGAATGGACACCGAAATGGGCAAGATTGCAGATGCGCTGTCGCAGGCAAAAGACGGCAAAACTCCGTTGCAGCTCAAGCTGACACAGTTGAGTAAGATCCTTACCATCCTTGTCCTGGTTATTTGTGCCGTGATTTTTGCGGTCAGTCTGTTACGTGCGGACACGATAAACGGAAAGGTAATCCTGGATACCTTTATGATTGCGGTTAGTTTGGCAGTCGCTGCAATTCCGGAAGGTCTTGCGGCAGTCGTCACGATTGTGCTTTCCATCGGCGTGACCAACATGAGCAAACAGAACGCGATCATCCGCAAACTGACAGCGGTCGAAACGCTTGGTTGCGCGCAGATCATCTGTTCTGACAAGACCGGCACCTTGACCCAGAATAAAATGACGGTTGTGGAAGAGTATGGGGAAGATATCCAGTTGCTTGCGAAGGCCATGGCACTCTGCAGTGACGCGAAGATTGAAGAGGGAGCGAAAACCGCAATCGGAGAACCGACGGAATGCGCTCTGGTAAATTACGCGCAGAAGCTCGGACTGAATAAAAAAGATATAGAACAGACTTTGCCGCGTGTCGGTGAAGTACCGTTTGACAGCAGCCGTAAAATGATGTCAACGCTTCATGAAGATCAGCATACACAGAAGATCATTCAGTATACAAAGGGAGCTCCGGATGAGGTGCTCAAAAAATGCACAAGAATCTGGAAAGACGGAAAGGCTGTGCCGATCACGGAAGAGGATCGCAAGCATATCGCGGCGGCGAACAAACGGATGGCAGACAAAGCGCTCCGCGTACTGATGGCAGCTATGAGGTTTTATGATGCAATGCCGACCGATCTGACGCCAGAAGGAGTCGAACATGATCTCTGCTTTATCGGACTGGAAGGCATGATCGACCCGGTACGCCCGGAAGTCAAGGCAGCCATTGAAAAATGTAATCAGGCAGGCATCCGCCCAATCATGATCACCGGCGACCATATCGATACGGCGTCGGCGATTGGACGGGAACTTGGCATTCTCGACGAACAGCATCACGCAATTACCGGCGCGATGCTCGATGAGATGGATGATGCGCAATTTGAAAAAGAAATTGAACACATCAGTGTTTACGCACGTGTGCAACCGGAACATAAAGTACGGATTGTAAACATGTGGAAGAAAAAAGGATATGTGACGGCAATGACCGGCGATGGCGTCAATGATGCGCCGAGTATTAAATCCGCGGATATCGGTGTCGGCATGGGCATTACCGGAACCGACGTTACGAAAAATGTCGCGGATATGGTACTGGCAGACGATAACTTCGCAACGATCGTCGGAGCTGTTGCTGAGGGTCGCCGGATTTACGACAACATTCGCAAATCCATTCAATTCCTGCTTGCATCCAATATGAGTGAGGTTCTGAGCATCTTTGCGGCAACGATGCTCGGCTTCGTGATCCTCCAACCGGTACATCTGCTGTGGATCAACCTGATTACAGACTGCTTCCCGGCACTGGCACTCGGCATGGAGCGTCCGGAAGAAGACATCATGCGCAGAAAGCCAAGAAAGACAAGCGACGGTATTTTTGCCGGAGGTCTTGGCGTTGATATGCTCTACCAAGGCGCAATTTTGGCTGCGCTTACGCTGACTGCGTACTTTATCGGCCATTATATCGAAGCCGGTGTATGGGAGATTACGACCAGCCCGGACGGAACGACGATGGCATTTTTGACGCTGTCTATGGCGGAGATTTTCCACAGCTTTAATATGCGCTCTCAGCGTGATAGCCTGCTGCACATGAAGTACATGAACCCGGCGCTGATCTGGTCGTCGCTCGCCAGTCTGGCAGCGACGACGCTGGTCATCTACGTGCCGTTCCTCTCCGATGCCTTCGAGTTTGAACATATCAGCTTCACCGAATACGCGATCGCACTGGGTTTGGCATTCCTGATCATTCCAATCGTGGAAATTGTAAAACTTTTCCAGCGCAAGGTAATATCCGGACAGAACTAAAAACGGTGTCTCCGCGGTGTAAGCAACTACAGATTC
This sequence comes from Firmicutes bacterium UBA6418, assembly GCA_002439735.1. Taxonomy (GTDB): domain Bacteria; phylum Bacillota; class Clostridia; order Peptostreptococcales; family Anaerovoracaceae; genus CAG-238. Next base: position 16,890 of record DJPG01000016.1, read on the forward strand.
AACACGAACAACCTACTATCCCGCCTCCGGCGGATCGGGCAAAAGCCCGACCTGCCGGAAAGCGGGATTTTTTATGCCGTAAAATGAAAAGGAGGACTTCAATGAGAAAAAAGACCGCAGCGCTTGTACTTTGCGTCCTGCTTCTTCTGTCCTGTGAGACCGCAGCGGCAGAAGAAGCATGGACGATCCGAGCACCTGCCGTACGGGCGTCTCCGCCGGTATCCGTGCGGGCTGCGTCCTATTCCTATGATAAGATCCGGCTGACTTGGGGGCGCGCAGAACAAGCCGAAGCTTATGCTATTTATCGGGCAGCTTCCGCAAAAGGGAAATATAAAAGGATTCACACGGCCGCGGCTTCCCGGACCGCTTATATCGACCGGGGGCTGAAGACCGGAAAGACCTATTACTATAAGATCCGCTCGGTGCAGAAAAATGGTAAAAAAACAGGTGCTGTCCGATTTTCTAAAATCGTAAAGGCGACTCCGCGTCCGATCCGTGTCCGCAGCCTTGCGGCCGAATATCAGATGGCCGGAGCTTTTCTTTTGACTTGGAAGCCGGTGCGCGGCGCAGACGGTTATCAGCTGCAGATCAAAACTGCGTCCGACAGCAAGTGGCAGGACACCTACCGCCTTGATGCGGAAACCGTGTCAAGACCGCGTGAAGTGTCCGGAGACTATCAGCAAAAGCGCTATCTGAAAGGGACCTCTGCGCGGTGGGATCTGTCATCCGGGGAAGCGTCTTTTCAATTTCGGGTTCGAGCCTATCATAAGGAAAACGGCAAAAAGATCTTCGGGGCCTATTCCGCGCCGCTGCGGATGGAACCGGTCTGGGATTCCGCGGAGGAACTGCGCAGCTTTGTGCAGGCCTGGGTCAGCGAAACGTACCCCGGCTATCTCCCGGAAACTTCGGTAGCCTTGACGCCCGAAACTGCAAACTGGGGCGTCGAATGGGGAAACTGCCAGACGATCAGCCGCTATGCTTCCCGCGAAAAAGTCTTGCGGGAATTCTGTGCGTACAAGCTGAACAACTATTTTAAGAAAAACTATTTTGCGCAAGGGGAGGAAGCCCCACACGGCAGTTTGTATCTGCGTGATCTGGGAGACGGAACCTGGCGCGTATGGTGGCTGGACTAGGAAGCGGAGCGGCGGCAGAACTTGCGATGGTACTTGCGGCCGCCCGCGTCCTGACCATAAAACAAAAATAAAGATGTAACCAAAGGAGGAAAACATGAAGAAAAAGAAAAAAATCAGTGTGCTGGTGCTGATTTTCGCACTGGTCTTTACCATGATGCCGGTATCAGAGAGCACTGCGGAAGCGACGACCGGCGTGACCGGCTCGTTCGGCTTTGCCGGCGTCCTTTCCGACGTGGAGGGGCGAGCCTATCGTTTTGCGGACAGCGAAACCGGATGTATGCAGATTTTCTTTGTCGACTATGTAAAGAATGGATTTACCATCGGCAACTGCATAGAGGTCGCGCCGCTTAGGGCCTACCGGGTAAACGGAAAGGTGGCTTACTGCATTGAGCACGGCGTTGACATCACGCCGGGTGCCAATCTGACATCCAGAACTCTGAGCCGATCTTATCTGGAAGAGATCTACACGCAGGAAAAACTGGACTATGTTTTGGAAAACATCAGTCTCTGCCTGCTCTACGGCAGACAGGAAAGCAGTGAGATCCTGGATCTTTTGAACAGTCCGGAGAATGGCGGCCTCGGCTTCCGCGCTTCATCTTTTTACGGACAGAATGCAAAGAAGTATAACCTAGACGACTGGGAAGCGGCAACCAGACAGCTGATCCACGAGTCACAGCAGCGGTTTCGCGACGAGAATTTCAGCAAACAGCAAAACGGTCTGGAATACACCGACGGCTTGAAACGCGCCGACGGAACACGGTATCCGGGAAACGGCCGCAAGATCCGTGAGAATCACTACCTTAATCCGCTGAACGGGAAAGGAGCCAAGGACATTTACAACTACATGGCGGTTTTGATCAAGAACCATCGCAATTTCCCAACCGGGATCGGCGCGGCTTCACAAAGCCGGCCGCAGGAGATCTCGCTGCAGCAGGGAGAGGACGGGATCTGGAGATCCAAAAAATTTCTTGTCAATGCGCGCATGCTGGCAGATCTGAAGGTGGAACTTCCGAGCGGAAAAACGGCGGCTTCGGTCAAGCTGGTTTCCGGAAAGGAAAACGGCCAGGCATATTTTCAATATGAAGTAACGGGAGCTGTAAATACGAAGACGGTCTATACGGTCAAGCGCAGCATTGCACCACGGCAGGAACAGCCGGATGACCTGCTGGTATGGGAATGCAAAGACGGCAGAGGCGGACATCTGCAGGCGCTTGCGACCGGCGCGGCAGATCCGATCGCGCGCTATGTCCGCTTTACTGCGGCGGAAGCACCGGAACCGACGCCGGAGAATGAGCGTCCGCAGCCATTGTATTTTCCGACATTTGAGATCCCGGTCGAAAAACAGGATGCGAATCCGGGCTGGGACGGCGATCTGCACACCGGTATGGGAGACGCGTCACTGGCGGCATCTTACACCTTAGAACGGCAGATCGGCGACGGAGCATGGGAAACGATCGATCATCTCACATTGGACGAGTTCGGCAGCACGCGATCCTTTACCGACCAGCCATGGCAAAGCGCGGATGATCTTGCGATGACTGAGTCGGGAGAGTATGTCCATACCGTGATATCCGGAGAACCGCCGGTCACACAGACCCATTGCACGGTGGCGCCGACCCGGACAGAATGGAACGGCACGGTGCGTTATCGTGTGACGGAAACCAGACCGGATGGAAGATTTATCGAACCGGATACCGGAATACGAGAATATGAAGCAAGCTATTACGCGGTGACCGAGGACAGCCGTACCTGCACAGATCAGCCGCAGAACTGGTCCGAAATAAGCTATGATATCCAATTCCGTGTTACGAACGGCAGCGATACGGCAGGCAGCGGAAGCGGAAGCGGCAAAGCGGAAGAAGTGGACCAAAACCTGATCTATGGGCTGCAGACCTTTGTAAATGACTGCTATCGCGGAAAATTTACGCTGTCGAAGTCTCTGCAGAACGAAGACGTTTTCAGTGAGGCGCAGGGCGGTATGGCAGGCGGACAAAAAGACTCGCAAAGTTCTTACTGGAAGATCCGTTTGGAATCCGGCGGATGGGAAAATCATCCGTATCTGTCGTTTGTGCGAGAAGCAGATGAAAAATCCGGCACCGCAGTATATCGGGTCGTGCGCAGCACCGAGGGGACAGACAACGCGGCAGAAGCCATGCAGATCGGCGCAAATGGGGATCTGTACGTTTACGATATTCCGTACGGAACCTATCTGGTCGAGGAATACGCGGCAGATGACGAAAGCTACCTGAAAGAACAGTTCCGGCTGGTCATCGGCGAGCATAGCGGCGCATACACTGCGACCGAAGAAAATGATAATCGCTACGACTACAATATCCGCGACAAGATCAAAACCAACAAGGTCAAGGTGATCAAGACCGATGCGGAAACCGGGAAACAGGTCTATGCCGCAGGTACAAAGTTTTATGTGCGTTACATGGGCAATCCGCTGAAAGCAGATCCGACCACCTCTAAAAATTACGGAAGACTGCTCCCGAACGCGGAAAGCATCACGGCAGACGGACCGTATACGTTTGAGGCCGATGAGAACGGTGAGATCACGATCCTGTATGAACTGGAATTTGGCACTTACCGTCTGGAAGAATGGCTCTTGCCGGAAGGCTACTTTGTCGGAGAATATCACGGCAGCGGAGTCGCGGGCAGCCACGACTACGGTACTGTCGAGGAGGGGCAGAGAAAGGCTTTGGAGGGACATTCCTATGAAGATCTCGTCGGCATTTATGATAACACCGGAACTCCGGCAGCGTATCAGGAAAAAGACCGCTACAAGCTGAATGAGGTCTTTAACTTTTATACATTCCGGGTCGAAAAGCAGGAGACCCATGTGGACGGAAACTTTGGACAAAAAGTCGATAAGGACGGGAAGATCACGGCCGCCGATGCGTCCTATGATCCGGACAACTATCCGTACCAAACCTACTACCAAGCCGTCGGCATGGCCAACAATCCGGTAAAAGGCAAGATCGGTATTGAAAAAAAGGGCGAGACCCTGCAGGGCTTTCGTAAAGAGGTCAAGGAGGGAAAGACCGTTTTCACGCCGGTCTACGCGGCGATCGACGGGCTGAAAGGCGCTGTTTACCAGATCTTTGCGGCGGTTGACATCTGGCTGCATGACGGATCGGACGGTCCTACTGTCTATGACAGTGAGACCGAAAAAGAACTGAAGATCCCAAAGACCGCATCCACCAACGCCAACAATCTTTTGGAAAGCATACAAAGTACGCTTTCACGCTTTTTCCGCGGATCCGGGGATGTCTATGAGACCGGAGAGCTTGCGCATGTTTCCGGAGCAAAACTTTGGTATCTCAAAGACCGGGCGGCAAAAGAGGACGGACGCTATACCCGCGTCTACGTTTCGCCGGAACAGAAAGATACCGCCTATTCCTACAGCTATGAGACGACGGCCGGAGATCTGAAATTCCGCTATGATGTTGCGGTCAGAATGAACTATCAGGCCAGCGGAAAAGCGGTTACCGATGTGGAAGTGACAAAGGTTACCTCGGTACAGGACGGCTATGCCCTGACCATTCCGGTGACGCTTCCGAGCGGATCCGTGGGCGAAACGCAGCTCGACCCGCTGCAGAACTTTCTGGCAAAGGACGATCCGCTGGACACCAGCCCTGCTTCCGCTCTTTCCGTCTCCGAAAAGAGCTATACTTACGAACGAAACGGCAGAGAAGATGTGGACCTTGAGGGTAATCCGATCGATCTTTCCGACATCGGCGTGCGGGCTTATGAGCGAGAAAATGCTCAAGAAGAACTCCCTTATGCGATCCCGGACGGCTGGACACTCCTGCCGCCTGCCGGAGACGGCGACGAGAACGGAGCCTATGTTCTGATCACAAAAACAGAGGGAGGTGCGGCAGCCTATCAGATCTTATTGGACAACGGCATTTGGCAGCCCTGCGACGCATCCGGAAACTTCTGCAAGATGACGGTACAGCAATACAAGGCAAGATATGAACAGCAAGCCGGAGATCCTGACGGCTTCACCTTCTCATGGGACGGCTTTGCGGTATCCTCCGCCGCTTCGGCAGAAGATAGGAACGCTGTAACGACCGTGACCAAACAGGACGCTACGATCCTGCCGCTGGTGGAAGTGGGAGCCGGCTATACCTATCAAGAGGACGGTGAAACGATGACGTTTACCGGCCGGGAGCCGTCTTCCCCGATCTATTTTTTATCGCAGGACGGCATCCGGACCGAAATGTTTTATTCCGGCGGCAGCATGAAGACCATCCTGACCTTGCCGCAGTCTGCCGTCGATAAGGACTACAGCGACGTTGTACCGACTTTGAATTTCCGGGAAGACGGGCGTGACAATCTCATCGACTGGTATTCCGCACTGACTCCGGATCAGCCGGAAAACGGCGGCTCTCCGATCCCGGGCGTCAGCTGGAAAGCAAGCCGGATCGAGTCCGCAAAGACCGGGGAGCAGGAAAGCTACCGGATCGAGATCGTGTCTGACCAAAATGCGGATGACCCAATGGAGATCACCTTCGCGGACGGCTATACGATGACCCTGTTCGCGGATACTGCAGAATCCGGAAACGGCGTCGGCGTGATCGTGCTGGACAATGTGTATAAGACAAATCGCGCCAGCCTCGGACAGCTGGTTGATACGATCACTACCGACGAGGAAGGAAAGGCAGTGTCAAAGCTGCTTCCGCTCGGCCGCTACATCGTCCGCGAAAGCAAGGCGCCAAACGGCTATGTGACCAATGAAACCACGTATGAAGCAGAACTGAAATACAAGGATCAGTTTACCCCGCTGATCTGGAAAACGCTGAACCTGAAAAACGAGTTCTTTACCGTTGAGCTGGAACTGGCAAAAGTCTTTGAGACCGCTTTCGAATCCGGGATCTATCAGCCGTCTGCCGGCGCGGTCTTCGGACTGTACAATGCGGAAGTCCTGACCGGAAACTGCGCAGAGGATCAAACCGAAGCGCTGATCGGAAGGCTCGAAGCGAATACCTTGCTCGATATCATCAAGGTCGATGAAAACGGCAAGGCGAAAGCAAACATCAAACTTCCGTACGGAACCTACTATCTGCGGGAGCTTTCCGCAAAGAGCGGCTATCTTTTAAATGATATGCCGTTTTATTTTGTCATCCGAGAGGAAACAGAAGATGCTTCGCAGCCATGTCGGTTCGGTTATGGGGAAGACGGAAGCATCCTTGCCGAGGACGGCATCGCGGCGCAAGTCGTGATGCAGAGCGCAGGCTGCGCTAAGATCATCGTTGAAACACAGATCCGTTATCCGATGCCGACAATTGAGATCAATGCCGCGACGTATGCGTTGACCGAAGATCGGACAGAGAGCGGACGAAAAATCATAGCCGGAAAAGAAATTTCCAGAGCGGAGATCACGGTAAAAGACGGTGAAACCTGCCACGTCACACTGCCGAACGGCAAAAAACTGGACATTACAGTGACGGGGAATACCTATCGCTATACCTATGACGGTGTCGAAGCGCAGTTTATACCTGAGGTCAGCTATACCGGCTGGAGCGGCAAATATACCAGTACCTTTTCGGCGCCGAAAGGGGAAGATTTGACGACGAAAACTCAGACTGTGGTTGTCAGCGAGGCCGGTGCAGACGCAGATCGAGCAGTCGCGGTCCTTACCCATACGCCGGTGACAAAGGAAACGGTCCTTTCTCCGACTGAGGTAAAAACAATCGGCGTTTTGGACGAAACGGGATGCCAGACCTATCGGCACACGGCAGTCGTTCGTTATCAGAAAACAGACGGGACAGCGGCAATGCCGGAAGAGATCACACTGGCCGCCGGAGATATGACAACATTCCGCGCACCGTCCGGAGCAGACGTGACCTTGATGCTGGACGCAAACGGAAGTCTCAAAACGCTCATCAGCAGCACAAGCTGCGGCATGCTGCAGGAGAATGAAACCGTGAAAGCAGCATTAGATGGAGAGGATCGGACAGCAGATGTTGCCTTTGTAAAATCCACGACGCTCGCGCGTCAGGATCACAGCGCCAAGACGCTGCAGATCAAGATCCATACGCTGGACGGTCTCCATGCCGCTGCGATTCAAAATGACGCAGTAAAACCAGACACACCGCAGAATCCGACGTATCCGGAAACTACGACGCCGAAGATCCGGACAACGGCAAAGAACGCCGAAACCGGGGATCACATTGCTTATGCAACAAAGAAGCTCACCATCGTCGATACCGTACAATTCTCCGGTCTGCGTGCCGGTCAGGAATATAAGGTGAAAGGAATCCTGATGGATAAAGCGACCGGAAAACCGCTTTTGGTACAGGGACAGACGGTGATCGCGGAAACGACGTTCCGACCGGCCGCGCCGAACGGGACCATCGACGTAGAGTTTACCCTTGACGGATCCGCGTTGGCCGGCAAAGATGTTGTTGTTTTTGAGCAGCTCTTTGAGATCAAGATTGACGCGGATAAAAATCCAACCGAAGAAAAGGTCGCTTCCCATGAAGACCTTGACGACGAGGGTCAAACGGTAACGATCAAAGAAGTACCGGAAACACCGGAGACTCCGCAGTCGCCGCAGGAGCCGCCAAAGCCGGAAGAACTGCAGGAGGTTCCGAAGACCGGTGACACCAGTCCTCTGCTGTTTTATACCTTCCTGATGGGGCTGAGCGCCTGCGCGGCAGCGATCCTATGCAGAAGGATGCGTCCGCGTAAGACAGAACGTTAAATTTGGGGCGTTAAATTTACGGCCAATTCACAAATTATCTGTTTACTTTTCAGTCCGCGTGTGATACAATTAACAAAGTTTTACTACTTATCACAGAAAAGAGGACACACAAATGAGAATCGTAGTAGGAATTGATATAGGCGGCAGCACGACGAAAATTGCAGGCTTTCAGGGAAAGGACATGCTGCTGCCGGTTCAGATCTCGGCGAGCAACGCGATCGCATCGCTGTTCGGCGCATTCGGGAAATTCCTGTATGATAATAAACTGGCATTGGAAGATATCGAGCAGGTCAATCTGACCGGCGTGGGCTGCAGCGCCGTCGATCAGGCAATTTACGGACTGCCGACTTACAAGGTTGACGAATTTACCGCCAACGGCGTCGGCGGCGGCTATTTCGCGAAAGGTAAGCGGGAATTCATGGTCGTCAGTATGGGGACCGGCACATCTTTCGTTGGCGTTAAGGACGGCATTCCGACCCATCTGGGCGGCATCGGTATCGGCGGCGGCACGATCATCGGTCTTTCCAAGCTGATGCTGAACACCTCCGACATCGATAAGATCCAGGAACTGGCGCTTAACGGAAAGGTCGGACATATCGACCTGCGTGTCGGCGATATTTCCGAGAAGCCGCTTCCGGGACTGAATCTGGAAGTCACCGCGTCGAACTTTGGCAAGGCTTCTTCCAGAGCGACTTGTGAAGATAAGGCGGCGGGGATCGTGCATATGGTGATCGAATCCATTTGCCAGACTGCGGCACTGATTTCACGGGGAACCAAGATGAAAGATTTTATCCTGATCGGAGCGCTCACGAACTTTCCGGAGTGTGAGGCGGTTTGCGATATGATCAAGACGATGTTTCCGGATCTTAATTTTTATGTGCCAAAGGACGGCGAATACGGAACCGCAATCGGAACCGCTCTGGCGGAAAAATGCTGTTTGAAGCACATCGCGGGCTGATAGCAAAATGATAAAACGGACTTCATGCGAGGATCCGGCTGACTGCCGGAAAACTCGATGAAGTCCGTTATTTTTTTGCACGGAAGAGAAGATCAGAGCGCAAAGTCTTCGAAACCGTTTTGCGTCAGGATCTTCGTGTGATCAAAACCGCAGTCTCTTGCCAGATCGGCAGCCTGCTCGAACGCGCAGGTGAGTGTATCCGCCGCGTGGCTGTCACTGTTGATCATGACCTGCCCGCCGCGCATGCGGATCTCCCGCAGGATCCAGTCGGCAGGATAAGGCGTCGTCCGCCAGCCGCGCGAGATCGCGCCGGTATTGATCTCAAAGATCGGAGCCGGGCCGGCAAGTTCTGCGCCTTTACTTTGCGGCCAGGCATTAAAGATCCGATCCAGCGCGTGCCGGACGGCAGCGTGATACCGAGGATGCGCTTCGTCAAACCAAGGTTCTTTTTCATTAAACTTTGTCACCAGATCGAAATGTCCGATGATGTGGCAGCCGGTCACCTCCGGCAGCATACCGACCGTTTCATAATAATGCTCGATGAAAGCATAGACATCGCCGCCGAAATCCGTGCGGACCGCTTCCGCGATGCGATCGGTGCTCCAGTCGATATAGTAAAAGCGGCTGCGGTCGAAGCCGTGAAAGGAATCCGCAGAAAGCTCTGCACCACAAGCCGCAGGAGAATCCGCATCACAGCAGGCCGGTGCAAAGGTTGCGTGCACAGAGCCTATCACATAGTCATAGGCATCGGTCGGTTCGTCGGAGCCAAAGTCCTGCTCGATCCCACGCAGAATGATGATCTTTCCCGCGTAAAGCTCTCGCAGCCGATCAATCTCCTTAAAATAAGCCGCAGTATCGGCAAGGCTCATGCAGTAGCAGTCGTCATAGGCTGTATAGCTATGCCCGGAAAAGCCGATGATTTTCAGACCGGCATCGATCGCCGCCCGCGTCATTTCCTCTAAAGTATTCTTTCCGTCACAAAAATTCGTGTGTGTATGATAATTATATGGTATAATAATTTTAAATCCCATCCTTCCTTTGCGCGGCCGCCTGTATCGGCGGTGCGAATTATCCTCTCACAGTATAACACTTTTTGCGGATCAGATACAAGGAAAAACAGTGCGAGCATGAAGCAAACAGTGCGAGCAAAAATCAAGACAGGGGAGCGTTATGAGGCAAAGCAAAAACGAAAGAGCAAAAGCGTGCATCATTAAAAACTGCTTATTCGGGCTGTTTGGAGCCGCGGTGATGATCTGCCTTGCGGTCAGCATCACGGTTTGGTTCCGGCCGCTGTATTATTTTGATATCGGATATCTTCAGATTCCGCAGATGTCCGGCGTGTCCGCCGAGCTTTGCCGGCTGAATTATGATACGCTGATCGACTATAATGTGCTGGGCGGCAGTGAGATTTTGGCTTTTCCGACGATGAAAATGTCAGAGAGCGGAACGATCCACTTTGAAGAGGTGAAACAGATCTTCGTTGTCATGCAGATCCTTGCGCTTGCAGGGCTTGCGGCTTTTGCGGTGTTTCTGTTCCAAAACCGAAAATGCCTGAAAAGGAAAGCACCGCCGAGAAAAGACGTTCTGGAGATATTCCGTTGGATGCACTGCGCGGTGATTCTCACGCTGGGACTTGGCGCAATCGTCCTTTTGGCGACGTTCATCGACTGGGAGGGTGCGTTTGCGATGATGCACAGCATCTTTTTCGACAATGATTACTGGCTGTTTGACCCGCAGACCGACCCGATCATCACGATTCTGCCGGACACATTTTTTTTGCACTGCGGGCTTTTGATCCTTTGCCTGATCGCACTCTTCTGCGCCGGGCTTGAGATACTTTACAGAAAGGCGAGAAACAACGATGGAAAATCTCACATTTAAAGCACTTTTTTTCCGTTTCTACGACCGGAAAATCGCGGACGGAACGATCACGTTTTCACAGGTCGGCATCAGCAAAAACGATTTTACAAAGCTCTGCATCGAGACAGATTTTATACCGGACATCCAGACCATCGAGCGGATCTGCATCACGATGAAACTGACCGAAGACGAGGCACAGCTCCTGCGCCGGGCGGCAGAGAGGGAATAGAAGTGTTTTACCTTACGTAATGACAGCATGAATTTTGCTTCATTTCATATCATAATCCGGGCAGTTTGCGAAAAGAAAACAGGAGGTGGATGCGAGCAGTGAGAACAAAAAATTTTTATCAGGAACTGGATCGGTTGTTCGCGGAGAAAAAAATCGCACAAGTGGAACCATTTTTACAGAAGACCCTTGCGGAAGCGGAATCGGAGGGTGCTTACGATCTTGCGGTCGCGGCCTGCAATGAGCTGGGAGGTTTCTTTCGGGGCCTGTCACGTTATGAGGAGGGCATCGCGCTTTACGAAAAGGCTTTGCGGTATCTGAAAGAACTCGGGATGGAGAACGATGAGAACTGCGCGACCACGCTGATCAACTACGCGACCATTTTGAATCTGGCAGGCAGAGCGGACGCGGCGCTGGAGCGTTACGAAGAGGCGATTCGTATGCTGCGGAGTTGCGGGATCGAGGCGGATTACCGAATCGCGGCGTTGTACAACAATATGAGCGGGCTTTATCGGAAAAAGGCGGATCTGTATACCGCAGCTGCCTATCTGAGAAAGGCGCTGCTGATCTTGGAGCAGCTGTCAGAAAGCGAGGTTGAGATTGCCATCACTTACAGCAATCTGGCGAACGTTTATCGTGAGATCGGGAGGCTGGATACGGCGCAGGAATATGCGGAAAAGTCGGTACGGCTTTTTTCGGAAACATCCGGGGATCAGGACGTGCATTACGCGGCGGCAGTCTGCGCTTTGGCGGAAGTCCATTTCGCGCAGGGACAGTATGCGGACGCGGCAGCGCTTTTCGCAGCAGCCGCGAAATTGACGGAACGCGATTACGGCACGGAAAACGATACTTACCGGACGATCACGCGCAACTTGCAGCTGTGCGATGAAGCAATGGCAAAAAAACGAGAGTTTCAGGAAAACGAACAGAAGAAACGGCAGGAACGGGAGAGGGTGTGAGCAATGCAGGGAATGGAACTTGCGAAAAAATATTATGAAACCTACGGCGCGCCGATGATCGCGGAAACCTGCGGCGATCTCGCCGATCGGATCGCAGTCGGACTGGTCGGAGAAGGATCGCAGTGCTTCGGGTTTGATGACGTGATCTCGCAGGATCACGATTTCGGACCGGGATTCTGTATCTGGATGCGTGAGCAGGAATATACCGGATACGGCGAAAAACTGGCAGCTGCCTATCAGGCATTGCCGGAAGATTTTCTTGGGTTCACGCGCCGCAATCTACAAGATCAAAGCCGTGTCGGCGTCATGACCGTCAAAGGCTTTTACCGAAAATATCTGGGGTTGGAGCAGCCGCCGGACACCAACCGTGCGTGGCTGTTTCTTAAAGAAACGGATCTCGCGCTGTGCACGAACGGTGCGGTGTTTCGGGACGAGTGCGGTGAATTTACCGGATTCCGCGAGGCGCTGCTGCAGTTCTATCCGCCGGACATCCTGCGAAAAAAGATTGCAGCTCGCGCTGCTGTGATGTCACAGGCAGGACAGTATAATCTGCTGCGGTGTTTGCGTCGGCAGGACGCTATGGCGGCCATGTTCGCACTCAGCCGGTTTACGGAAAGCGCCCTGTCTATGCTGTATCTTTTGAACCGGAGATATATGCCGTTCTATAAATGGGCGTTTCATGGCGCACGGAAACTGGAGAACATGCAGCAGACCGTTCAAAAGATCGGAAACTTGCCGCAGATTTTTACCGCAGTCAATCGCGGAGATTTTGCAGCGGCCGAAAAGCTTGCGTTTGAACAGACGGAGATGATCTGCGAGGATACGGTGCGAGAGCTGAACCGGCAGGAATTTTCACAGAGCCGGAGCGCGTTCCTGCAGGAACATCTGCCGGATATCATGGCAGAGATCCGGGACGAGCAGATCCGCAGGCTGCCGCCGATCTTTGACTACGGGATTTAGACGGAGGCCGGAAAGGAATAAAAATGGAAGAAAAGAAAGCTATGATCGCAAAGATCATTGAAATTGAATGGGATATGTTTCAGCATGTGCAGAACATCGGCGGCCGGGCGTCCTGCCAGGATGACCGGGAAACTTTTGAGATCATGCGCCTGAGCCAGTACGAGAACTGGACGGATGCGATGCTGCGTCTTTATCTGGAACATCTTCTGAGATCTCAACAGGACGGACGCAATCTGATCGCCGAAAAATACGGACGGATGATGGAGTTTACAGAGCCGCAGTATTATAAAGAGGAAATTGAGCCGAAGATCCCGGCGCTTTCCGAAACCGCGCGGAGACTGATCGAAGAGACCGTGCAGATTTTGATCCCTTGGGAGATCGATTTCTGCCGCAAGTATCCGAAGCTCGGCAGGGCAGGAAGACCGATCCTTTCCACCGGTGACGCAAGCGGCTTCACCTCGATGGAAACCTATGCGCGGGGGGAGCTCGCGACCTATCCGGAACAGCTGCTGCAGGAATACTTTGACTATCTGCAGGAGCTGCGCGAAGACGGAAAATCGATCTCGGTTTTGGATCGGGAGATCATGACAAAGCTTTACGGCTATGCCACGATTCAAGATGCGGAAAACAGTTTGTAAGCAGATAGGATCATCCAAACCCGTCGCAAAAGACTCATCGAACAAGACGAGAACCGAGCTGCGATGCAGGCATGCACCGGATCGGTTTTTGTTTTGTCGTGAAAAAACACCTCTTGACAGCCGTAAGGAAAAGAGCGTAAAGTAGAACTAAATCGGAAAAGATAAAATCTGTAGGATGATCGAAATAAAGGAGTGTAAGATAATATGAACAATCAATCTAATGTAAAAAAAGTGATCGGTGTGGTATCCGGCAAGGGCGGTGTCGGGAAATCTTCCGTCACCTCAATGCTGGCTGTCGCAACCCAGAGATTAGGGTATCAAGTGGCGATCCTGGATGCGGACATTACCGGTCCGTCCATCCCGCAGGCATTTGGGATCCGCAGCAAAGCGACCGGTACGGATGAAGAGATCATACCGGTCACATCCAAAACCGGCATCAAAGTAATCTCCATCAACGCGCTGCTGGAAGATACCACCGATCCGGTCGTCTGGAGAGGCCCGGTGCTTTCGGGCGTGATCGATCAGTTCTGGAACAACGTGGTCTGGGGTGATATCGACGTGATGTATGTGGATATGCCGCCGGGAACCGGCGATGTGGCACTGACGGTATTCCAGTCACTGCCGCTGGACGGGATCGTGATCGTGACTTCCCCGCAGGAGTTGGTTTCCATGATCGTGGAAAAAGCCGTGAAGATGGCGCAGCTGATGAACGTACCGGTCATCGGCATCGTCGAAAACCTTTCTTATTATATCTGTCCGGACTGCGGCGCCAAGCATAAGATCTTCGGCGACGGTCATGTCGGCGAAGTCGCGGAGAAATATGGGATTGGAACCATCTCGGAAATTCCGATCAACCAGAAGATCGCGGCAGCCTGCGACAAAGGCATGATCGAGCTTTTTGACGGAGATTGGCTGGACAACATGGTCGAAGCCTGTCTGCAAGCCGTCAATCCGAACAAGCATGACGGGATGCCGCAGGTACCGGAGAGCTGCACCCACGACTGCGCGAGCTGTGGCGTGGACGGCTGCGGCAGCAGACAGTAACTGCAGCCGGATGGCAAGGCAGACCGAAGCACTGCAAAAGGAAAGACGAGGAAAGAAGAAAGGCAGCAGAAGATGGACAAAAAAGAATTTGCGTTAAAGAAACACGAAGAATGGCGCGGCAAGCTCGCGACACGAGTCAAGGCGCCGATCACCAACAAGGAAGAATTGGCGGTTGCCTATACCCCGGGCGTCGCGGAGCCGTGCCTGGCGATCCAAAAGGATGAGAGCCTGGCTTATACGTATACCGGAAAGGGCAATTTGGTGGCCGTGATCACGGACGGCACAGCGGTTCTTGGTCTGGGCGATATCGGGCCGTCCGCCGGCATGCCGGTCATGGAGGGCAAATGCGCCCTGTTCAAAACCTTTGCGGATATCGACGCCGTGCCGATCTGCATCAACAGCAAAGACCCGGATGAGATTGTCAATACCGTTTACAACATTTCCAAGAGCTTCGGCGGCATCAATCTGGAGGATATCAGCGCGCCGCGCTGCTTTGAGATCGAACGGCGGCTGATTGAAAAATGCGATATTCCGGTCTTTCACGACGATCAGCACGGAACCGCGATCATCGTCGGCGCGGGCCTGCTCAATGCTGTCAAAGTGACCGGACGCACGATGGGAAATCTGCGGATTGCCATCAGCGGAGCCGGTTCCGCCGGGATTTCGATCGCCAAGATGATCCTGCGGCTGGGATTCGGCGATGTGATCCTTTGCGATAAGGAGGGCATCCTCTATCCGGGCGCGCCATACAACAATCCGGAGCAGGAACGCATGGCGGCCGTTACCAACCGCAGCCGTCAGAAAGGCTCTCTGGCAGACGCGATGCAAGGCGCGGATATCTTCGTCGGGGTATCGAAACCGGGCGTTGTCACGCAGGATATGATCCGCTCGATGGCCAAGGACCCTATCGTGTTCGCGATGGCCAATCCGGTGCCGGAGATCATGCCGGATGAGGCAAAAGTAGCCGGCGCGGCGGTCGTCGGGACCGGACGTTCGGATTTTCCGAATCAGGTCAACAATGTGCTGGCTTTTCCGGGTATCTTCCGCGGCGCGTTGGACGCGAGAGCCGGCCGCATTACCGAGGAAATGAAAGAAGCGGCGGCGCGCGCCATCGCATCGGTTGTTGACGATGCGTCGCTTTGCGCGGAGTATGTACTGCCGGATCCGTTCAACAAGAAAGTCGTGCATGCGGTCGCGGAGGCTGTGATGCGCGAAGCCCAGCGGCAGGCGTAAGCGCGCGATCGGAACATGCAGGAAGAACGAACAGCAAATGGACAGCAAGGAGATGGACAATAAAATGGAATATAGGATCGAACACGATACGATGGGAGAAGTAAAAGTGCCTGCCGACCGTTACTGGGGCGCGCAGACACAGCGGAGTTTTGAAAATTTCAAGATCGGCCGGCAACGAATGCCGGAGGAGATCATCCATGCGTTCGGCATTTTAAAGCGGGCGGCGGCAGAGGCAAATCGGACGCTCGGCGTGCTGGATGAAGAACGAGCCGGCGCGATCATAAAGGCAGCGGAAGAAGTCGCCAGCGGGCAGTTGGACGAGCATTTCCCGCTCGTGATCTACCAGACCGGTAGCGGCACGCAGTCCAACATGAATGTCAACGAGGTCATCGCGAATCGGGCAAATGAGATCCTCGGCCGTAAATTGGTGCATCCGAACGATCATGTCAATAAGTCGCAGAGCAGCAACGACACCTTTCCGACCGCGATGCACGTCGCGGCGGTCAAGATCGTGGAAGAGGAACTGATCCCGGCAATCGACGGGCTTGCGCAGGTCCTGGAAGATTTGGAGACCGCGTATGCGGATATCATCAAAACCGGCAGGACCCATTTGCAGGACGCGACACCGCTGACTTTGGGACAGGAGATCAGCGGTTGGCGCGCGATGCTCTGCGAAACGCGTGAGATGCTGCTCACATCGCTGAACGGCGTGCGCAAGCTGGCGCTCGGCGGTACGGCGGTAGGAACCGGACTGAACGCGCCGGAAGGCTTTGACCGCTTGTCTGCCGAAAAGATCAGCGCGATCACCGGCAGACGATTTGAGACGGCGCCGAACAAGTTCCACAGCCTGACGAGCAAGGACGCGCTGGTATTCTGTCACGGTGCGATGAAAGCCCTGGCTGCCGACCTGATGAAGATCGCCAACGATGTTCGCTGGCTGGCGAGCGGACCGCGTTGCGGCATCGGAGAGATCACCATCCCCGAGAACGAACCGGGCAGCTCGATCATGCCGGGCAAGGTCAATCCGACACAATGTGAAGCGCTCACTATGGTCTGCGTGCAGGTTATGGGCAATGATGCCGCTGTCGGTATCGCGGCGTCGCAGGGAAACTTCCAGTTGAATGTTTTCATGCCGGTCATTATCAGCAACTTTTTGGAATCCGCGCGGCTGCTGACCGACGCGATCCACTCCTTCTGCATTCACTGCGCGGAGGGAATCCGCCCGAACCGAGAAAAGATCGAAGAAAATATGCAAAAATCGTTGATGCTGGTGACGGCGCTGAACCCTTATATCGGCTACGAAAAGGCAGCGATCGTTGCCAAAACGGCACATCAGGAAAACCTGACACTGCGGGAAGCCTGCGTCAAGACTGGGTTCTTGACCGGTGAGGAATTCGACCGCATCGTGGTGCCGCGGAATATGGTCGGCAGATAGGCAAAACGTCAGGTTCGTATGGAGATTCTCTTAAACAAAATTCACCAAAAGCACACACATTGTGTGCTTTTGTGGGTTAAGATGTAGAAAGTGAATGAACCCGCAGGATCGCGCCCAAGACCCTGCGGCAGCGAAAGGAAGTTTTATTTTGTTTGGATATATTTTGGTGAATAAGCCGGAATTGAAGATCCGAGAATTTGACACCTACCGCAGCTATTACTGTGGGCTCTGCCACGCTCTCAAGGAGCGGCACGGTCTGGCGGGACGCATGACGTTGAACTATGACATGACTTTCTTGGTGATGATCCTTTCCGATCTCTATGATCTGCCGGAAGAGACCAAATGTTCAAGATGCATCGTACACCCAGTACATAAACACTGCAGTCGCAGGAGCCGTGTTTCCGATTACTGCGCGGATATGTGCGTGTTACTCTCGTATTATAAAATGCAGGATGACTGGAACGATGAGCATAAGTTTAAGGCGCTACTTGCCAAGGCGCTGCTGAAGCCGAAAGCAAAGCGTGTGGCTTCCAACTATCCGGAAAAAGCGGCCTTCATTGAAAAAAAAATGAACATGCTGACAATCGTGGAAAGCGCCCGCAGCCTGCCGATCGATAAGGTAGCGAAAGTCTTCGGGGAGATTCTGGCGGAAGTGTTCGTCTATCAGAATGACTACTGGAAAGACGATCTGTATAAGATCGGTTTTTTCCTGGGAAAATATATCTATCTTTTAGATGCTTACGAGGACATCGAGGACGATCGGAAGACCGGGGCGTACAATCCGTTTCAGGAGCTGTACGGCGGCGAAACCTTTGACGATCAGGTGCTGAATCTGTTGCTCCTGATGATCGGTGAATGCACGGACGCGTTTGAGCGTCTGCCGCTGGTGGAGAACGTGGAAATTCTTAGAAATATTTTATATTCCGGTGTCTGGGTGCGTTACGGCAAAACGAAATCCGAACGTGTCGCAAAGTCAGGAAAGAAAGACGGAAAAGGAGAGGCGGAAGCAGCAGATGGATCCCTATAAAGTACTGGGCATCAGTTACGATGCGCCGGAAGAAGAAATCAAAAAAGCATATCGCATGCTCAGTCGGAAGTACCATCCTGACGCCAATGTCGGAAAGCCGAACCAGAAGGAACTGGAAGAAAAATTCAAAGAGGTTCAGCAGGCCTACAGCATGATCATGGATCAGCGGCAGGGAAAAAGTCAGGCGCAGCAGACCTACGGCAGCGGAGGCGCGTATGACGGATACGGCGGTTTCGGCGGCAATCCGTTCGGCGGTGAGTTCTGGGGCTTCGGCGGCGGACAGGGCAATCCGTTCGGCGGCGATTATCAGCCGCATGAGGAAAGCCGAGACGAGCAGTACATGCGTTCCGCACTCAATTATATTCAAAACGGTTATTTTCGCGAGGGTCTGAACGTGCTTGAACAGGTACAGGAGCGCAGAGGACAGTGGTACTATTACAGCGCTTTTGCAAACTACAAGGTCGGCAACAACGCCATCGCGCTCGACCATGCGAAGACCGCCTGCGCGTTTGAACCGGGCAATCCGTATTATGTCAATCTGCTCCGTCAGTTGCAGGGCGGCGAAACGCGCTATCAGCAGCGCAGCGCGCACTACGGCGGCAATCCGTCCATGCAGGGATCGAACTATTGCGGGCAGTTTTGTACAAGCCTGCTCTGCATGAGCATGTGCTGCGGCGGAGGCGGTTATGTGGGAATGCCGATCCTTTGCTGCATTTAATCGAAAAAGTATGAGAAAGCAAGCCGACTTGGGCTTGCTTTTTTGTCCTGCTTAGCATTGACAGCACGGCGGTCAGGNNCAGGTGGTAAATTTAAGAAAAGCAGATTTGCCAGAAAGAAAGGAGCCCAAGATGAAAAAACGACTGCTTACGATTTTACTGACCCTAACTCTGATCTTGTCTATGACGGTCGCGGGCGCACAGAGCGGCTTTGCGCTGATCGGGGACGACTTTAGCGGCGAGGACTGCACCGATAATGCGACTGCCGCATCGGTTATCGACTATGTACAATTGAAATATCCGGATTATACGACTTATCTGGGCAGCGGACTGTGCTACGGCTATGCGGAAAAGGTGAGTAACCTGCTGGCCTCCTCGCGCAGTGTCCGCAATCTCGGCGTAGCGTTCAACGAAAAGAATCTCAAAAAATATCTTCTGGATACCAAGGCGGGTGCGCATGTCGTGCTTTCCAGACCCGGCATGAAGCATTCCATCGTCATCCTCAAGTTGACGGAAGATGAGATCTGTTGGGCAGACAACAATCGCTGCGCGCAGAACACGATCGGCTACTATCAGGCAACCTGGGACAACGTCTTTAATATCTTGTGGAATTACGATACGATCGAGAAGATCTATTTTCCGAAAAAATACAGCAGCTTTTCCGTACCGAAACTTGCCGCAGGTTCGCTTGCGGAGGGAGGCGGGATCAAACTCAGTTGGACGAAGACCGGAAAGGCAAAAAGCTATGCCGTTTACCGCAGCAACTCCAAGAACGGCACTTATAAAAAGATCGCTGTCGTGAAAAAAGGCAAATACAGCTATATAGACAAAAAAGCCCCGCTGGGGAAAAAACAGTATTATAAGGTGAAACCGGCCGGCGGTGCGTACAGCGATGTGGCGGCGGGCATCCAAAGGCTGGCTTATCCGGCAGGTATTACCGCAGACTGCACCTGGGAGATCAAGCAGTTGCAGCTGACTTGGAAAGCGGCGGCAGGCGCGACCAGCTACCGAATCGACCGTTATGATGACAGCACCAACACCTATCAAAAAGTGATCACGACTAAGGACACACAGTTCCTTGATACCGCGGAAAAAGGCCTCAAAGACTCGGATTACAGTAACATCGATTACACCTATTACCGTATCCGTTCCTATGACAAGAACACCGGTAAGTCCTCGAAATATCTGTATTTCCGTGTAAGTCACTCGGACAATCTGATCGAAAAGGATGTGCAGCCGATGATGTATGTCTATCCGGAATTCTTCGAATCCATGCAGGATATGAAACAGGAGATGGAAAACAGCCAAGGCAGTTTTTGGTACGAATTCACCGATTAGATGAGAAACGCCTGCGTCCTGCGGGAACGCACCGGATGGTGCAGCCTCACAGAGATGCAGGCGTTTTTGAAACGCTTTTCTGTCAATCCGAGGTCACCAGCCGGCGGCTATACGATCCGGTTGAGCTTGCCGCCTTCCAGATAGCTTTTGAGGTTTGCGGCGCTGGTGCTGACGATCACTTCTCGCGCCTCCTTGGAGGACCAGGCAATATGCGGTGTCGCGTAGAAGTTTGGCAAACCGATGAGCGGATGACCTTTGCGCGGCGGCTCGCCGTTGAGCACATCGACTGCAACGGCGGCGAGTTTACCGCTCTTGAGCGCGTCCGCCACGTCCTCCTCATTGAGGAGAGCGCCTCTGGCTGTATTGATGAGGATCGCGCCGTCTTTCATTTCCGCGATGAAGTCTTTGTTGATGAAGCCTTTATTTTCTGTGGTAGCCGGGCAGTGCAGGGTTACGATATCGGACTTGATGGCAGCGTCCCGGTCGCGGCTGTAGATATGAACCTTCATTCCGAACGTTTCCGCGATCTGGGCCACGCGTTTACCGATGGATCCGTAGCCGATGATTCCAAGAGATCGTCCGGAAAGCTGAACCAATGGCTTGTCGAAGAAGGCGAAATCCTGTGAATTTTCCCATTTGTGCTCACAGATCAGCTGCGTATAGCGCCCGACATTGTTAGTCACTTCCAGCAGCAGCGCAAAGGTATGCTGTGCGACGGATTCTGTGGAATATGCCGGGATGTTGCAGACGGCGATACCGCGCTCTTTCGCAGCAGCAAGGTCAATATTGTCATAACCGGTGGCTGTGACTCCGATGAATTTCAGATTTTGGCAGGCTTCCATTGTTTTCTCGGAAATTTTGACTTTTGAGGTAAAAACTGCCTCTGCGTCACCAATCGCGGAAATTACATCTTCCGGCGCTATGCGGTCATAAGTAATGAGGTCGCCGAGCTTTTCGAGTTCGGCCCAGTTCAAGTCATCCAGTTGGATGGTGTATGCGTCTAGGTTTACGATTTTCATGATGTATCCCGGAGGCTTCGTGCTCCGGCCCCTTTCTCTTAAGATTTCGGCAGCGGCTCCGTCTTCGCCTTTCGGCT
>DJPG01000016.1:38299-51703 GCA_002439735.1 Firmicutes bacterium UBA6418
CGATCGCTGTGCCAAGGACATTGTACCACAAAATTCGGAGGTTAAATTGAAAATCTGATGAAAAATTTTTTCGCATATGGTATAATAAAGTTTACCATTGCTTTCTGGGTAATGTTCGGAAAGTGAAAAGGAAAAAAGCAAAATGCGGAAATGATAGGGGAATCATAAATGAATCGAATAGACGGAAGAAAAACGGATCAGATCCGGGCGGTCATCCTGACCGACGAGTTTTTGCGGAATCCGCAGGGCTCGGTATTGATCGAAGTCGGCAATACCAAAGTCATCTGCACGGCGATGGTGGAAAACAATACTGCCAGACATCTGACCGGCACCGGACAGGGTTGGGTGACCGCAGAATATTCCATGCTGCCGGGTTCCACGGCGACACGAAAAAAACGGGATCGCAACGGGAAGACGGACGGCAGGAGCGTAGAGATCCAACGCCTGATCGGCCGCTCGCTGCGTTCGGTCGTCGACATGACAAAACTGGGCGAGCGTACGATCTGGATCGACTGCGACGTGATCCAGGCCGACGGCGGTACGCGAACCGCGTCGATCACCGGCGCGTTCGTGGCCATGGCAGAAGCGATGAAACAGCTCAAAAAAGACGGCGAGATCGAAGAAATCCCGATCACAGGGTTCGTGTCGGCGGTCAGCGTTGGCATTGTGGACGGCGAACCGATCCTGGATCTTTGCTACGAAGAAGATTCCCGCGCGATGATCGATATGAATGTTGTCATGACGGATGCGGGAGAATATATTGAGATACAGGGGACCGGTGAGGAACGTCCGTTTACGGGCACAGAACTGACCCGGCTGCTCGCTCTGGCAGAAAAAGGATGCCGGGAGCTGCATGAGATACAGAGAAGCGTCATCGGTACGCTGGGCTGAGAAAGGAAGACAAAAGCATGGAAGCAAAACAGGGGCAGGTCATTGTCATGGCATCACACAATCCGCATAAGATCAAAGAAATCGAAGCAATCACCAAAAAATTCGGTATGCCGGTGATTTCTCGCGACGATGCGGGTGTACCGCCGGTGGAAATCGTGGAGGATGGCGAGACCTTTGAAGAAAACTCACTGAAAAAAGCACGGGAGATTCTGAAGCTCTGCGGCAGGATTACGCTGGCAGACGATTCCGGTCTGGAAGTTGAGTATCTGGGCGGCGCACCTGGCGTTTATTCGGCCAGATTCGCAGGAGAGGACGGCAACGACGCGAAGAACAACGAAAAACTGCTCAAACTTCTGGACGGTCTTAAGAAAGATGACCGCAAAGCAAAGTTCGTTTCCGTGATCACTATGGTGTTCCCGGATGGAGAGATTCTGACAGCCAGAGGTGAATGTCCGGGTCGTATTATCACGGTGCCTGCCGGCGAAAACGGATTCGGCTATGATCCGCTGTTCGTGCCGGACGGATACAACAAGACCTTTGCCCAGCTCACCGCGGAGGAAAAAAACCGCATCAGTCATCGGGCAAAAGCCTTGGAAAAACTAGAACAACTCCTGGACGAAAGGAAAAACAGCTGTCTATGAAAGAAAAGGCAACTTACGCAAAACAGAGACTCATGAAAATGATCATCCTTGGCATTTACCAGTTTCAGGATCCTTACTATCAGGGCGTGGCGGCACAGCTGGCTTTTTTCCTGTTCCTTTCGATTTTGCCGACGCTGATTCTTTTGTCGCAGGTTCTGGGTTTATTTTCTCTTTCTCTGGAAGAACTGCAGGAATGGGCAAACATCAATATTTCGGGCGAGGGCGTGGAACTGATCAACGATATGTTGCGCTATTCGCCATCCGGCGCCAACAATGTTTTCCTGGCGATCACTGCGTTATGGGCGGCATCGCGGGCACAGTTCGCACTGATTCGGGTGACCAATTACACATTGACCGACGGCGAATCGACCGGCGAAGGTTATGTCAAAGATCGTATCCGTTCGATCAAGACAATCCTGGTGATGATCTTCACGATCGCCTTTTCCCTGATCGTGTTGGTATATGGTCCGATGCTGCTGCGGCTGATTTTTGGCAGAGTCCTGGGGACAGAACTGGCCAACGCGGCCTGGATCGCGTTCCGGTGGCCGGTGACGATGGGTCTGTATTTCTTGATGATTTCCTACAATTACTACGTCCTGCCGACCGAAAAAGTGCCGTACCGGGATATTGTGCCGGGCAGCCTTTTCGCCTCCATCGGTTTTTTGGTCGTGACCATTGTTTACAATCTCTATACCAATCACAGCGCCAACTACGATATCCTCTACGGATCATTTTCCAATATTGTTGTGCTATTGATGTGGTTTTGGTTCATCGCCTGGGTGATGTGTCTGGGCATTACGCTGAACCGCGTCTGGTGGGCAACCAGAAAAAAACACGCGATCCCGATCGCGGACGACGCCAAAGCGCGGAGAAAACCGCTGAATATTTTTTAGGATAAGAAAACAAGGGGTAACACAAGATGAGTAAGAAAGCATTGATCATTATGAATCCTTGCTCAGGAACCAAGAGAGCGAATAAATATCTGACCGATATTGTAAATACCTTTACGGTGAACGGTTATGTGTGCACCGTGATGACGACGACCAAGCGCGGCGACGGTACAGCTTACGCAAGGAAATACGCAGCCCGGAACGATCTGGTCACCTGCATTGGCGGTGACGGTACGTTCAATGAGGTGGTTTCCGGACTTTTGCAGAGCGGAGCGAAAGTGCCGATCGGCTATATTCCGGCCGGCAGCACCAACGATTTTGCAAACAGCCTGCATCTTTCCAAGGATATTGTCAAGGCCGCCCGCGATATCGTTACGGGAGATCCGGTTCCGTTCGACATTGGAAGCTTCAATGGGCGCAGCTTTTCGTACGTGGCATCGTTCGGTGCTTTTACAAAGGCCTCCTATGCCACACCGCAGAATGTCAAGAACGCGCTCGGACATCTGGCCTATATTCTGGAGGGGATCAACAGCATTGCCTCTATTCGCGCCGAGCACATGGCCATCGAGGCTGATGGTATCACATATGAAGGAGATTATATTTTCGGAGCCATCAGTAATTCCACTTCCATTGCCGGGATCCTGACGCTGAAACCGGAATTTGTGGATATGAGCGACGGCATGTTCGAGCTTTTGCTGGTCAAAGCACCGCGGGATCTGATCGAACTCGCAGAGATCGTGCATATGCTGACGACACAGAACTATGAGTCGGAGATGCTGACCTTTATGAACGCCGCGGAATTTCATATTCATGCGAACGCGGAAACTTCCTGGACATTAGATGGGGAATATCAGGAGGGATGCGAAGAAATAAAGGTCGAAAACCTGCATCACGCGATCAGGCTGATGATGCGCTAACGCCTCAATGCGTTGATTTTTTCTGTGAAACTTCATGTAAAAGACAAGGAAGGAGCTTTGGATGAAATTATGAATGAATTTTTAAAACTGGCATTTCTGTTTTTTATAGGCTGCGTTCTGGGATGGGGACTGGAAGTGCTGTACCGGCATTATTCACCGGCGAACAAGACGCACCGCTGGATCAATCCTGGCTTTCTGGTCGGTCCGTATCTTCCCCTGTATGGCTTCGGTCTCTGCGCGCTGTATCTGCTGGCCTCTTTGGAGAACACCCCGCTGATCAAAGAAGTTACCTACGGCAGTAAGATCCTGCTGTTCTTGGTGATGGCAGTTGTGATGACGCTGCTGGAGTATATCGCGGGGCTGATTTTCATCAAGGGCATGAAGGTCAAGCTTTGGGACTACACGAATGAAAAATTTAATCTGCAAGGCATTATCTGCCTGAAGTTTTCCTTTTACTGGGCGCTTTTGGGGGCGGTCTATTACTTTTTGATTCATCCACACATTTTGAATGCTTTGGAATGGTTCTCACATAACCTTGCGTTCTCTTTTGTGGTGGGGATGTTTTACGGCGTTTTTTTTGTAGACCTTGCGTACTCGCTGCAAGTTATTTCCAAAGTGCGCGCCTTTGCCAAAGAGCACCAGGTGCTGATTCGCTACGAGAGGTTGCGGCAGCAGATCCGCGACAATGCCGAGGAACGAAAAGAAAAGATTCACTGGTTCTTCAGTCTCAAATCTGGCGTATCACTGCGTGATCATCTGGCGCGCTACATCGAATTGGAAAAAGTGCTGCATCCGTTGGAAGACATCAAACTGACGAGGGAGAAGGCAAAAAAGAAACAAAATGAAATCAGTACGAAATAAGAAGCTTTTTCTGCTGGATATGGATGGAACACTGTACCTAGACGAGCAGCTGTTCCCGGGAGCGGCGGATTTCCTTGCCAAGATCCGCGAAAACGGGGGCTACTACCTGTTTCTGACCAATAATTCGTCCAAGGGCGTGCAGGCCTATGTGGAGAAAATGCGCCGGATGGGAGTTCCGGCCGCGACGTCGGATTTTTTGACCTCGGTGGACGCGGCGATCGCGTTCCTGAAGCAGCGGTACGGAACGGAAGCTCTGCAGAAAAAAATTTACATCCTTGGAACGCATTCATTTTGCGCACAGATGGAGGCGGCCGGATTCCGGCTGACGACGTCACCGGACGCCGATATCGATCTTTTACTGCTTGGTTTTGATCGTGAGCTGACCTTTCAAAAACTGGAGGACGCTTGCATCCTGCTTGGGCGTCGCAATGCGGACGGCAGCCCATATGTGGATTATTATGCGACGAATCCGGACTGGGTATGTCCGACGGCATTTGGCTTTGTGCCGGATTGTGGCTCGATGGCGTGGATGCTGGAAAAAGCGACAGGCAGAAGCCCGAAGTTTATCGGCAAGCCGGAACCGGATATGGCCTTGCTGGCAATGGAGCAATGCGGATTTTCACGATCCGAAACCTTGCTGATCGGTGACCGGCTGTATACCGATATCGCCTGCGGCAACCGTGCCGGCATCGACACGGCCTTTGTGCTCAGCGGCGAGGGGACGCTTGCGGATCTCGTAAAAGGTGAGGAAAAGCCAACCTGGGTCTTTTCGGATATCGCGGAGATCTCGCGGGAGATCTTCGGCTGATCTCCGGTTGATCTTCGCGCGGCGCTGCCTGAATATCGGGTCGCTCACTTGAGCGAAGTTCTGCGGCACGCAGGTAAGCGAAGCATACGGCGCACCGCCGCGCATAAAAACATGATCGGAGATTCATGCGGATAAATCAAGAAACGAGGAAAAAAACATGAAACTGGATAACAAACGAACGATTCTGATCGGCTTTGCCTTTTTAGCGATCAGTGCCTTCTGGCAGGTCTATGACAACATCATCCCGCTGATCTTGAAATATACGTTTCATATCGGCGATACACTATCGGGCGGCATCATGGCGCTGGACAACATTCTGGCGTTGTTCCTGTTGCCGCTGTTTGGCGCCTGGTCGGATAGGATCAACACGAAACGCGGCAAACGAACGCCGTTTATCTTTGTCGGCACGATCCTGGCGGTGATCTTTATGCTGATCCTGCCGGCCGCTGCGAATGCGCAGAATCTGCCGCTCTTTGTCGGGGCGCTGTTCTGCACCTTGCTGTCTATGGGCGTCTTTCGCTCGCCTGCGGTATCGCTGATGCCGGATGTGACGCCGAAGCCGCTACGTTCCAAGGGCAATGCGATCATTAATCTGATGGGTGCGGTCGGTATCATCGCGGCGCTCGGCTTGATCATGCTGTTGGTCGGCGACGGCGATACGCCGAACTACGAGCCGCTGTTTATGTCAATCGCGGTGATCATGCTCGTCTCTCTGGTAATTTTGCTCTGGAAGGTCGATGAAAACAAATTCGTCGCAGAGCGGATACAGATCGAAGAAGCCTGGGGCATTGAGGAAGAAGAGACCGAGGTGGACGAGAAGGGTAATGCGGTGCTGCCGAAACCGGTCAAACGCAGCCTGACTTTCTTGCTGCTGTCGGTGGCGTTCTGGTATATGGCGTACAATGCAGTGACAACGGCGTTCTCCAAATATGCGACAGAGATGTGGGGCATGGAAGGCGGTGGTTTCGCGAGTGCCTTGATGGTGGCTTCGATCGGTGCGTTGATCTCCTTCGTTCCGGTCGGTATCATTTCCAGCAAACTGGGGCGTAAAAAGGTGATTCTGTTCGGCGTGCTGCTTCTGGCGGCCAGCTTCTTTGCGGCTTTCTTATTCAAGACACCGAATTTCGGCATCAACATCGTGTTCCTGCTGGTCGGCGTGGCATGGGCGTCGATTAATGTCAATTCCTATCCGATGGTAGTCGAGATGTGCAAGGGCAGTGATATCGGTAAATTTACGGGGATGTACTATACGTTTTCGATGGCTGCGCAGGTGCTGACGCCGGTGCTGTCAGGCGCGTTTTTGGAACATATCGGCTACTGGACGCTGTTCCCGTACGCGACGGTTTTTTCGGTGATCGCTTTTCTGACGATGCTGATGGTCAAACATGGGGACAGTAAGCCGCAGCCGCCGAAGGGCAAGCTCGAGGCATTTGATGTAGATGATTAAGAGATATGATAAATGAGGGGAAAGATGGAAAAGAGTATTTTGCTGCAGGAATTGTTAAAGCATCGCTATGCGCATCGGGGACTGCATGTCAAGCCGACGATCCCGGAGAATTCCATGGCGGCGTTTGCGCGGGCCGTCGAGGCCGGATACGGGATTGAACTGGATCTGCATCTGACCAGGGACGGCAAGCTGGCGGTGATCCATGATGCCAGTCTGAAACGGACCTGTGGTGCCGATCTTAAAATTGAAGATCTGACGCTTGCCGAGGCGCAGGGCTACCCGCTGGAAGAAAGCGAGGAACGCATTCCGGAATTCTGTGATTTTTTGAAGCTGGTGGACGGACGCGTGCCGTTGGTAGTGGAACTGAAAGCGGAAAACCGCAATGAAAAGGCATTGACCGATGCGGCCATGCGCGCGCTTGCGGATTACGACGGCCTGTACTGCATCGAATCGTTCAGCCCGGCAGCCGTGCGCTATCTGAAAAAAGCTTACCCGGCGGTCGTGCGCGGGCAGCTTGCGGGGGCGCTCAACAAAGAGAAAAAGACGATCACGACGTTTCAGGATATTTTGCTCAAAAATCTTTTGGTCAATCTGGTCGGCAAGCCGGACTTCGTGGCCTATCAGTTTGAAGACCGCGATCAGGCCGCTTTTCGGCGTTTTGGCGGCGCGAAATTCATGTGGACGATCCGCAGCTATGAGGATCTCAAAACCTGCGAGGCCTGGGGCGCGGCGCCGATCTTCGAGCGCTTTGATCCGAAGGAGTATGAATAGACAGCGTTGCTGAAACCATACTTCGATTGCAGAAAGTGGGTGAATATCTTGGATATTACAAAATTAATCGGTGAAACAACAGAATATGATAAAAAACTTTTTTTAGAAGTAAAGAAACCGAAAAGTTGGTGCAAGAGTGTCAGCGCATTTGCCAACACGCTAGGTGGTGCGTTAATCTTCGGAATATCTAAGGATGAGGAACTTATAGGGGTTGAAGATCCGAATGGTGATGCTGAAAAAATAAGTGAGATCATTAAAACAAGATTGGATCCTATTCCGGAGTTTCGCCTTAGATTGGAACGAACTGACGAGGGAAAGATACTGATTATTCTGGATATTTTTAAGGGTGAGGAAACACCATATTATTATTCCGGAGACGGTGTACTGGAAGCGTATGTTCGTATCGGAAATGAGAGTGTGAAAGCAACCGCGACAGAAATGAAAAGGCTTGTGCTGCGCGGCAAAAACACAACCTATGATTCACAGATTACTGCTTATAAAGTGGAGGATTTTTCTTTTTCTAAGCTGCGGGAAAGATACAAAAAATGGACAGGCACAAGTTTTGATGAAAAAGATATTACTTCCTTTGGTTTAGCAAATGAGCAGGGATACTTAACGAATGCGGGCGCATTAGTTGTAGACGAAAGTCCGATTCACTGCTCCAGATTATTTTGTACCAGATGGAATGGATTGAATAAGAACGGTGGAACGATAGATGCTTTCGATGATGCAGAATATTCAGGCAGTGTAATTTCCTTGCTTGATAATGGAGAAGCATTTATTAAGCGAAATGCAAAGTTGATGTGGAGAAAAACCGCTAATTCCAGAGAGGAAATGCCGGAATACGTAGAACGCAGTTATCATGAAGCCTTGGTGAATGCACTGGCTCACAGGGACTATCTTGTGAATGGCAGCGAAGTGCATATTGATATTTACGATGATCGTATGGAAATTTATTCTCCGGGAGGTATGCCGGATGGGTCAATGATTCAGGAAAGAGATCCGCTGATGGTTCCTTCCACGAGAAGAAATCCCATTTTGGCAGACGTATTCAATCGTTTGGGGTATATGGAACGTAAAGGCAGTGGGTTTGGAAAAATTATTGGTGGATACGAATCGCAGATCAATTATGATGAAAGCAAAAAACCTTCCTTTCGATCAGACCGATATCAATTTACTGTTGTGATGCCGAATCTGAATTACGATGTCCCTCAGGATGTCCCTCAGGATGTCCCTCAGGATGTCCCTCAGGAAAAGAAGGCCGATCCGCTGGATATTCAAATATTGAATATGATAAAAAAAGATAGTAAAATCAGCACAGAAAGAATGGCAATGGTGCTGGGAGTAAGTTCAAAGACCATCAAACGCCATATTAAAGATATCGGTATCATTCGATTCATTGGCCGTGGTGCGAACGGACATTGGGAAATCTGCGAGGCCTGGGGCGCGGCACCGATCTTCGAGCGCTTTGATCCGAAGGAGTATGAAAACGAGGTGTAGAAAAGGATTCAGAATACGTATTTTAGAAAATAAGGACGTTTTACTTGAGACAGTAGAATGTTCTTTTTTTGTGCGTACTATATGGACAATGCTGCTTATTTGATTATGTATGATTGGTTATATGAATTTAGAAATCCAAAAATTTTAATAAAATTCATATTGACTTTAATAAAAATAAAGTGTATACTAAAGAAAATTAAAAATACAGATTTTGAACAAGGAAAGAAAAAGGAGGAAACTATGAAAATCAGCTGGAATGTTATTGCTTTATTACTTGTTCTGGGTGTTACAGTAGCATTCTTTGCAATGATACTGTGGCTCGCCAACAAATATCTAAGCAGAAGACAATAACGATTTAACAATAGCAAGGCGGACTTATCGTTGACACTGTTGCATAAGGACAAAAGTGTGCATAACGAAACCAAAGATTTCTATGCACACATGTCGCTCACGCATGAGCGACGCTCCGCAAGGTGCTTTTGTCGTTATTCCGGAAATATCGCTTAGCGCTATTTCCTACATAATAAAAAAAGAGGTAAGCACCTAGTCACATAGCGTGCTTACCTTTTAGCGATTTTTGATGAGTGAGGTGAAAAAAATGGCGATTTCATCTGTTCCTACATGGATGGAAGACTTGGAAGAAGAGGATTTGATTTTTATCAAAAAATTTGTTCTGTATAGTGGTTCTCTCAAAAAACTAGCAGAAAGCTACGGCGTAACTTATCCAACTGTGAGATTGCGCTTGGATAGGCTGATTGAAAAAATTAATGCGCAGGAGCAAGAGGACAGCGCACCCTATGTAAAATTGATCAAAAAGCTTGCATTAGAGGATAGAATTGATTTTGACGCGGCAAAACTGCTTATTAGCACTTATCGCAGAGAAAAAAATGAGGAAAACAAATGAAGATAATGGAAATTGTAATACAGAATATTCTTTTGCTTTACTTTGTGATAACCTATGTGGGGATTACGCTAGGGCTGTTGGTTATAGAGAATATTTTACTGGTGAAGAAAACACGTCAAACTATTGTTGTTTTTTTTATCATTCTTACAGTCTTGACTGCAATCGCCTACATTTTTATGCCTGCAGATAAGGGATCTGCTGACTTAGATATTCTTAAGATGGATGTCAAAATAGATGCAATGAGTATTGGAACGCAGATTATTGTAGTTGCGCGTAAAGAGGATTCAAATAAAAAGGAATTGAAACTATTGGGAGAATTTATAACAAATGAAGGGGAGAATAGTGCGTATTGCAATGTCATCATCAAAAAAGGGAAAGTTATTTGCCTGCAAAAGCCGGAGTACGCAGCTGCGATCCAAAAAACATTTTATGAATACCGTGTTGATTTTGAAGATTTTCAAGGAGAATCTATGATATATCAAAAAATCATAGAGGAAATAAAGCGTGCGGGCGAATTGAAAAAAGAATGGGCAGAAGGAAGCTTAGTCAAATTTTATTTTGTTTTTCTTCCTGAATTTTTATGTGCTTTGCGTTATGTGATGTATGTGCAAAGAGAAAAAAAGAAAAAAATGCTCAAAAAAATGAAATTAACAGATTTGTAGAGGAAAGGGGCATATATGAGCGCATTTGTTTATTGGTGTATCAGCTTATGTCTTGGAACTGGGCTGCTTTTTGTTGAATATGTACTTTCTAAAAAAAAGCAATGGTATTGGGGGATTATACCGATATTTGTAGTCTTTGCAGTACTGCTTGGATTTTACATCGATTCTGATTTGCATTTACAGAAGAACCAAAATTTGATTGATGTGTATACAATGAAAAACGGGATGGAAGCAGAGATGCGCTTGAAGCAAGATGAAACTCGTAGGGTGATTGCTTTCAGCGATTTGCAGATAATTGACCGAAACGGAAATCTACGGGATGAGGCAAGTATTAGTTTTCAGAAAGAAAGCATCATTTGCAGATATTCGAAAGCAGCAGAATATTTTAAGGGGAAATATGCACTGGATGGCGATAGTTCTCCTATATCGATGATGAACGAATCCGCAGTCGTTTATGGTGACTGGAGTATTACCCCAAACAGCTTTTTAAGGATTGGTTTTCTTCTTCTGATTCCACTGTGCTTCATCTACACGTGCAATCGAATATTTGAACGAAAAGAACGATTACGAAAAGAGTTAAAGGAAATAGGTCTAAAATTTTTCTGAAAAAAATGCACATAGAAACGAAGGAGGGGAGCGCGCTGCGCGCACTCCCCTCTAGTCCCAGTCGCTGAAGTCAAAGTCAAGGATGAGGCCTTTCTCTCTCAGCGCTGCTCTTTAAGCAGGTCGCGGATCTCGGTCAAAAGCTGGATGTCGGCCGGGACCGGCGCCGGTTCCTCCGGTGCTGCAGGGGCTTCCTTTGCTTTGAGCTTATCCTGGAAAGAATTAAAGACTTTCATCATGACGAAGATCACCAGAGCAGTGAGCAGGAAGACGATGATCGCCTGCAGAAAGTTGCCGATCATGATCCGCGCGTCGCCGAACATGATCGAAACGCCGGTAAAGTCGATGCCGCCGGTGATGATGCCCAGCAGCGGCATGATGATGTCATCGACTAAGGAATTGACGATCGCCGTAAACGCGCCGCCGATGATGATACCGACGGCCATGCTCATGACGTCACCCTTTGCGATAAACTCTCTGAATTCTTTGCTGAAGGTTTTCATAAATTTTTTCATTTCTGCTCTCCTTTTTTGTGTGAATCTTTTGCAAATCTCATCAACGGATTCCCTCGATTTTTTTCATGAATCTTCGCGATCCAACCAGCGTTTCGATGCGCAGCGCTATCCCTGCGGCGCTTGCCCGTGCCGCGGTGAGCATTTGGCCAGCAGCGGCAGTTCTTGTTGGATGCGATCCCATGGGAAGCCGACTACATTGTTGTAGTCGCCCTCGATATGGTCGATGTATTTGGCGAAAGCGCCTTGGATCGCGTAGCCCCCGGCCTTGTCGTAGGCTTCATCTGTTGCCAGATAGGCGCACAGTTCCTCATCCGTGTAATCCTTAAAATATACTTTGGTAACTTCCGTAAACACGCGCGCGTTCTGCATGCCGGCTTCGACCAGCGCCACGCCGGTAGCCACATAATGCATACCGCCGCGCAGTTTGGACAGCATACGGAAGCCGTCCTCCGGGTCTGCCGGTTTGCCCATGATCTCGTCCGCATAGACGATGGTATCGGCCGCGATGATGACCGGCGCGGATGCTGAGATCGGGGCTTCTGCGCCGCGGCATTCTGTATCGGCGTTGTCTGCCGCATCGCAGCGTTTGGCATCGACAGTATCTGCCGCGCCGCAGAATTCCGCATCGGCGTCGTCTGCCGATCGTCCGGCAGATCGCGCTAAGTACGCGTTTTCTACCCATTTGGCTTTTTTGAGTGCCAGATACATGACCGTTTCGTACATATCGTGCCGCGGAGGAATGTTTTCCTCAATCGCAGCCGGCAGGATCAACGGATCGATCCCGTGCTGCCGCATCATTTCGATCCGGCGGGGCGAGCCGGAAGCCAGGATATAACGCGAAAATTTTTGTGAAATGTTTTCCATGATCGAAATCCTTTCTGGTACGGAAATGTGCGGCTGATCACGCGCCGCAAAAACCTGAAATCATTATGACATATTTTCAGCAAAATGGAAACACTAAAGAAAGAGAAAAGTGTGCAGCAGGGAGGAATTTTTTAAAATGACGATGCAGATCTATGAGCAAAAAAACAAGGAGCAGGAGAAACAAAAGAAAGAGATCGCCAAAGCGTACGGCAAATATGCCAAAAGTTTTACGCCGAAACCGAAGTATGTTTCCAATTGTCTGAAAGCGTTCCTGGTGGGCGGCGCGATCTGTACGGCGGCGCTGTGGTATCAGAATCTGCTGCAGGACGCCGGATTGTCAAAAGACGATGCGGGGGCGTTCGTGACCATTACGCTGGTGGCGCTGGCACAGCTTCTGACCGGCATCGGTGTCTTCGACGTGATCGCGAAATTTGCCGGAGCAGGTGTGATCGTACCGATCACCGGGTTTGCCAATTCCATGGTGGCATCGGCGATCGAATATAAAAAGGAAGGTCCGGTTCTCGGCGTGGGGGCGAAGCTTTTCAGTGTCGCGGGTCCGGTACTGGTCTGCGGCATCAGCGCGGCGACTGTGGTCGGGATCTTTTACTGGCTGTTTCGCTGAACGCACGGCGGACGCAAGCGGTCTGCGACAGCAGGAAACGACGAACGAGGGGAGAAAACAAACGTATGGAGAACAAGAAACTGGGGAATCAGAGCGTGCGGTTCGCAAGTCGTCCTTATCTGATCGGGCGCGGCAACATCGTCGGCAGGAAAGAAGGCGAGGGCCCGCTGGCGGAATGCTTTGATGAGATCCTCAAGGACGATATGTACGAAGAAAAATCGTGGGAAAAGGCGGAATGCAAGATGTTGGAGGGCGCGATGGAGAAAGCGCTGCATCGGGCGGGACTGGAGAAAGAAGAAATCGACATCATGCTCAGCGGCGATCTGCTCAACCAGATCATGTCTTCTTCCTTTACCGCCAGGAATCTGCACATTCCGTTCTTGGGGCTTTACGGCGCCTGCTCGACGATGACGGAATCCATGGTGGTCGGCTCGATGCTGATCGACGGCGGCTTCGCGCAGAAGATCCTCGCCGGAGCATCCAGCCATTTCTGCACGGCGGAGCGGCA
>DJPG01000016.1:51804-52863 GCA_002439735.1 Firmicutes bacterium UBA6418
GCCGGAGCAGTGGTGCTTTCCTCAGAACCAAAAGATCTGCCCGGTATTCCGAACATCCGCGTGAATGAGGCTACCGTCGGCAAAGTCATCGACGCAGGGGTGAAAGACGCCAATCAGATGGGGTCCGCGATGGCGCCGGCGGCCGTGGATACGCTGCTGAACCACTTGCAGGACACGGGGCGGGATATTGACGACTATGACCTGGTGGTGACGGGTGACCTCGGCTATATCGGCAGGGATATCATGAAGGATCTGCTGGTGGACGCGGGGCTGGACTCGCGAAAAGTTTTCAGCCACTACGATGACTGCGGGACCATGCTGTTTTCGCGGGAACAGGACGTGCACGGCGGCGGCAGCGGCTGCGGGTGTTCGGCGGCGGTACTCACCGGAAGTCTTCTTAAAAAAATGGAAAGCGGGGAGTTGCACAAGATCCTTTTGATGTCAACCGGCGCGCTTTTGTCGACAGTTTCTCCGTTTCAGGGGGAAAGCATCCCCGGCATTGCGCATGCGATCAGTCTGGAGGTGGAATAATGGAATATGTTTGGGCATTTCTGATCGGCGGCGGATTCTGCGTTGTGGGGCAGATCTTGTTGGATACTACACCGCTGACAGCTCCGCGGATCTTGGTCATCTTTGTCTTGAGCGGCGTGGTGCTGCAGGCGTTTCATTTATATGTGCCTATCGTGGAACTGGCGGGAAACGGTGCCACCGTGCCGCTTCCGGGCTTTGGCTACGCACTGGCTAAGGGCGCGATGGATGGCTCCGCGGACGGTTTTCTGGAAGCGATCATGGGGCCGATCAAGGCGACCGCGGCGGGTGTGGCGACAGCGATCACCTTCGGCTATCTTGTCGCGCTGATCTTCACACCGAAGTCTCCGAAACGCTGAGAGATCAATGTGAAAAAATAATGAAAAAAATAGCAAATTGAGATGAAAAAATTGTTGACAAACGGCAGAATATTTGGTAATATAATTCTTGCAGTCAGCAAATTGGAAATGAAAAAACACTTCCAATTATAAGTGTGGCGGTGTAGCTTAGCTGGCTAGAGCGTCCGGTTCA
>DJPG01000052.1 GCA_002439735.1 Firmicutes bacterium UBA6418
AATTCATACTTCCCTCCTGTCCATACAATTTATGAGACAAGAGAGTAAAATAGCACCGGATTCCGGCGAGGTATCTATTCTTCCCAGTACTCCATGTCATGACCCTGGATACGGATGGTATCCCCCTCTTTGAGTCCGAGATCTTTCAGTTTGTCGATGGCTCCTTTCTTCTCAATATACTTATACAAATAACGTAATGAGCCCATATCGTTGAAATTCGTGGAATTGAAGATTTTTTCCAGTTGCTTGCCATCCAGCGTGTAAACGTCTTCTTCCTTATCATAGCCGCAGCGGATCTCACGATAGTTCGGATCCTTGTTTTCACTCTCAAAGTCAAAGTATTCGTTCTCGTCCTCCTGTGCCTTTGGATTTGCTTCAATCTTTTGAAGCTCCCGAAGTGCGGCCTCCAAAATTTCTTGAACACCAAGATTCAGCGGTGCAGACATCGGGAAAACAGGATAGCCCAGACTCTCGACGTGTTCCTTGAACGCCAGATACTGCGGATCGCCTTCGTCGATCATGTCGATCTTATTTGCGGCAACGAGTTGTGGTTTTTTAAGGATTCGCGGGCTGTATCGTTCCAGTTCCTTGTTGATTTTGTCAAAGTCCTCGATCGGATCACGCCCCTCGCTTCCGGAAACATCGACAACATGAATTAAAACCTTGGTCCGCTCGATATGCTTGAGAAATTTGAAGCCCATACCGAGCCCCTCGCTGGCACCCTCAATGATGCCGGCGATATCCGCCATAACAAAACTGCTGCCATGGATCTTCACGACACCAAGATTCGGGTCGATCGTTGTGAAGGGATAGTTCGCGATCTTCGGTTGTGCGCTCGTGGCCACGGCCAGCAAGGAAGATTTACCGACGTTCGGAAATCCCACAAGACCTACATCCGCAATCAGTTTTAACTCCAGAATCACACATCGCTCTTTTGCGGATCCGCCGGCTTCCGCGAAATTGGGTGCCTGTCTGACCGAATTTTTGAAATTCGTGTTACCACGTCCGCCGCGTCCACCCTTGGCTGCCACAAAGCTTTCGCCGTCTTTGACGAGGTCTTTCATGACCAGCCCGGTTTCTTCATCGATGACAACGGTTCCCATCGGAACCTTAATGATCAGATTTTCACCGGCTTTGCCAAAGCGTTTCTTTTTCATGCCGTTCTGTCCATTTTCAGCCTCATATTTCTTCTTATACTTAAAGTCCATCAAGGTTCTGAGGTTACGGTC
This sequence comes from Firmicutes bacterium UBA6418, assembly GCA_002439735.1. Lineage (GTDB taxonomy): Bacteria > Bacillota > Clostridia > Peptostreptococcales > Anaerovoracaceae > CAG-238. Next base: position 1,230 of record DJPG01000052.1, read on the forward strand.
AGCCTGGAAGATCACATCGCCGCCGCGTCCGCCGTCTCCACCGTCCGGACCGCCCTCGGGAACAAATGGTTCCCGCCTAAATGTTACCGCACCGTCTCCGCCCTTACCGGAACGGATATATATTTTTGCTCTGTCTACAAACATTGTATGACCTCCTTTCGGTCATTTTTTATTATTATGTAGGAATTACCGTTTCGATATTTCCGGAATAACAAGAAAGTCTACCGCTAAAAATCGAATCGCCGAAGCTGGCTTTCTTATGCTTTTTTAAACAAGGAAATTGCGACAAGACAAAAAGACCCTGTGCATCCGGAAATGTACAGGGTCCATAACTCTAATTAAGCTTCTTTCGGATATACGCTTACTTGCTTACGGGTCTTGTCCTTTCTTTCAAACTTGACCGCGCCGTCAATTTTTGCGAATAATGTATCATCTCCACCGATACCAACATTGTTACCAGGGTGGAACTTGGTTCCTCTCTGTCTTACCAGAATGCTGCCAGCGCTTACGAGCTGACCGTCGCCAGCCTTAAGACCAAGACGTTTCGACTCGGAATCGCGACCGTTCTTAGAGCTACCTACACCTTTTTTACTTGCCATAAAAAGTACCTCCTAACTATATCAGATTATTACTTTAACGCTGCTTCGATCGTGTCGATGATGACAGCCTTGGTAGCCTTTTCATCGACTTCGATGTTGTTTTCTTTCGCGAAAGCAATGAGTTCATCTTTTTTCATGGAAGCGGAAACTTTTTTCGGAGCTTTCACTTCTTCTTTTACAGCTTCGGCTTCTTCTGCTTTCGGAGCATCCTTTACAGGAGCTGCGCCGGTTAAGCTTTCGATCTTAACCATAGTATACGGCTGTCTGTGACCCTGTTTCTTTCTGTAATCCTTCTTTGCTTTGTACTTGAAGATGATTACTTTCTGACCCTTGCCGTTTTCTACAACGGTTCCGGTAACCGCTGTTCCTACATAAGGAGTACCTACTTTGATATCCTTACCTTCGCCGAGAACGAGCACTTTGTCGAATGTAACAACGTCGCCGACTTCTGCGTTTAATTTTTCAACGGTGATGACGTCGCCTTCCTGTACTCTGTACTGCTTTCCGCCTGTTTCAATTACTGCGTACATTTAATAAATTCCTCCTCTATCCAGTCTCGCCATTGTGGGTGGCAGTCCGTATTGATTGCACTTCAAAACCCAGTCTGTGCGGCTCAACTTAGTTATCATAACACTGAAATAGCTGAAAGTCAAGTCTCTTTCAGCCATTTTGTCCAAAACTTTTCTTTTTTCTCTTATTCCTCGATGATCACACCGTCTTCATCTACGAACAGATCCATGATTTCGGAAATATCGGATTCCGGGATTTCCGGTTCGGCTTTTTCATCTTCTTTTTTTAGTTGATCCAGAAGTTGGGCTTCCAGTCTGTCCATGATCTCCGGATGTTCTTTGAGGAAATTTTTGACGTTTTCGCGTCCCTGCCCGATACGTTCGCCCGCATAGCTGTACCAAGAACCGGCTTTTTCGACCAGCTTCGCATCTACGGCCGAATCAAGGATATCACCGGCTTTGGAGATGCCTTCTCCGTACATGATATCGAATTCCGCCTGTTTGAACGGAGGTGCAACCTTGTTCTTGACCACTTTAACGCGGGTTCGGTTGCCAACTACGCCGTCTCCGACTTTGATGCTTTCGATCCTTCGGACATCCAGACGCATGGAAGAATAGAACTTCAGCGCACGGCCGCCGGTCGTCACTTCCGGATTGCCGAACATGACGCCGACCTTTTCACGGAGCTGGTTGATGAAGATCACGCAGGTATTGGATTTGTTGACGGTACCGGTGATCTTACGGAGCGCCTGCGACATCAATCTTGCCTGAAGACCGACGTGGCTGTCGCCCATATCACCCTGGATCTCGGCTTTCGGTACCAATGCCGCGACGGAGTCGATGACAACCACATCCAGCGCGCCGCTGCGAACCAACATATCGCAGATCTCCAGTGCCTGTTCGCCGGTATCCGGCTGGGAAACGAGCAGGCTACCCACATCAACGCCGAGATTCTTTGCGTAGACCGGATCCAGCGCGTGTTCCGCATCGATGAAAGCAGCTTTACCGCCGGCTTTCTGTGCTTCCGCAATCACGTGAAGCGTCAGCGTGGTCTTACCGGAAGATTCCGGCCCGTAGATTTCCACGATTCTACCCTTCGGCACGCCGCCGATGCCGGTCGCCAGATCCAGGCTGATGGAGCCGGTGGAGATCGCGTCGATGTTCATCTTGGCGCTTTCATCGCCGAGCTTCATGATCGCGCCTTTGCCGAACTGTTTCTGGATCTGCGCCATAGCAGCTTCGAGCGCCTTATCTTTTTCTGTTTTATTGGTATTTACACTCATTTTCTGTCCCTCCGAAATCAGTGAAATGTCATGCCCTTAGTTTCAAGAACGTTTGTTCTGCATGTTCTTATTCTATACTAATTTGTTCGCGCCGTCAAGTCTTTTCTTTTTGTTCTACCGGTATTTTGTCTGGTTCTATCTTACCATACAAGAATGTAAAAATCAACCATTTTATACAAAAATCAGCACCTTGTTTTTGCAAGCGAAGCTCACTCGAAATCACAAGGTGCCGAAAAACGATGTTCCTATTTTATCAGGCGATAGACCTCAAACAGCATGCGCAGAAGCGTATAGTGCCGGTTCCATTTGCGGCTGACGTTGCGGTAATAAGACTTGAATGTCCGGATCTTGCCCTGATAAGCGATCCCGATATAGGCCAGCCCCACCGGCTTCTCCGCAGTGCCGCCGTCCGGTCCCGCGATCCCGGTTACCGAAACGCACAGATCCGCATCCGTCTTTGCCGCCAGACCGGCTGCCATCTCTCCGGCCACCTCCGGACTGACAACGCCGTACTGTGCGATGGTTTCCGCTTTGACGCCCAGCTCAGCCTCTTTTACCGCGTTGCTGTATGTGACATAGCCCTGCGCAAAGACAGCCGAGATTCCCGGAATGTCCGTCAGCGCGCCCGCAAAGAGTCCGCCGGTGCAGGATTCCGCACAGG
>DJPG01000111.1 GCA_002439735.1 Firmicutes bacterium UBA6418
TGCCGGTGGATGATCTCTCCGGTTGGCAAGGTGATGGAACCATCCTGCTCCAAGAGAGAGTTGAGGCCCACCAGCACGCCCGGCTGGATGATTGTAGAGGGTTCCTGAATCTCAACTAAGTACCCGTGCTTCAGTGCCTTGACAAACTCCGTTTCCACATAGGTGTAGCTTTGACCGGAATTCTGCTGGTTATCGGCGCGTTTGCTGAGCTCCTGTACCTTTTCCGTGACCTTATCCAGCACGATGCTTATGCAGTCCTGTACGGTTGCTGCCGGATTTTCCACGCCCGTAAGCGCCTGATAGACGCCGGCAGGGTCATAATCCATATCATCCAAATCGGGGAAATGCATGAGTTTTGCTACATTGGCATAGTTGATGCCACCCATGGACTTGAGTGTTTCACGTTCCCGATCCAATTCCAGATCACCGGTGGATACCGTGTCCGTTTCCGGGAAGATCATGCCAGTGAAGTCAAAAATCTCCGTATTGGCAGAGCAGGTATACTTCATGTACGGCAGACCAAGTCCGGCCGCAATGGCTTTTGCGCCCATGGTCTTGCCCGTACCGGCAGGCCCGCGAAGAAGGAAGTTCCGCATCTGCATAGGACGCCCTGTAGTTTTTTGTGCGTGTTTGCAGATGTCCACCACCTCCGGTGGAATGATATACCACTCCGGAAGCTTCGGAATCAGACCCTGCTCCACCGCGCTCAGCGTACGCCCCGGGGTCAAGGGATATTTTCCAATGAAATCTGTATGCTCTATCACAACGCTTGCCTTTTTGATAACGGCTGGTCCGGTCTTGGCAAAGATCGTGAATTCCCCGGCTGTGACGCTGGTGGGAGCAAAGGAGCCGGAATCCAGCTGTCCCTGTGAGACCCGCATTAGATTTCCGGACTTGTCTACCGTGATATTGATATGTGCCGGGCAAGTATCATCTTTGATCCTGCGGTAGGCGTTGTCACAGAGAATAGCCATACTTTCGGTCGCCTTTGCCATATCCGGATAGCCGGAAACGAACTGATCATAATACTCCTGAAAGGTTTCATCGAACTCCGCATCCGACATCAGAAGCGGCATCAAGGCAAAGAATATTGCTGCGCCGTCCCGCTGGCTCGGATGCGCTACATACTGCTCAATCAGTTCGGTGTTTTTGTCGTAGACGCTGGCAAGAACGCTACCTGACGATGCGTCGAACACAACAAGGTGGTAGGCGTCCGGACCAACAGATGACTTATACTCCGCTACGCTCTTATATGCATCAATTTGACCGACTGCACCTTCACCAGCTCCGTTCATGCACCGACATAAAGCGTGTACTGCCTTGATGACGGAACCGCACAAGGTCGATTCCGTCTTCTCACCGTACATAGATGCAACCTTGACCCGCTTATTGGTTACCGTATCAAACGGAGGCGGCAGCGAGCGAGAATAGTTGAACAGATTGTTGATTGATACACTCATATTGCGTTATTCCTTTCTGCAGTGTTACTGCGTGAAATCAATGGTAATGCCGTTTTCTGTATAGCAGCAGTTTTCCATGCCATTGCGCTTCAGCTCCCGGCAGATATCCGGCCAGCTGCCTCGGGCCGGTAGCTCTGCTACAGGTATCTCCAACATAGACAGTCCTTGCGCAATGCTTTCATTACACCGTTCATTGAGATCCATGACATGAGCATCCACCCATTCAAAAGCAAGATACTCATAATTCTCCGGTGGGGCGTTCTCCGCTGGAGAGTTGTCCACGTTGTCCTCCTTCGCCTCATTGTCCGGCTCCGGCAACTTGACTTCCTCTGTATATGGGTAAGTCAGGCCACACACCTGAAGACCTCGGACTACAACGATTGCTTCTCGGTATCCGCCGGCACGGTTGAGCAGGATACGAACCTCATTACCTGCCGCAATATTGCGCTCAGCATTTGGTGTCTTCCATACCCACCTGGCCTCGGGAAAATCCGCAGCAACCAGTTCTGTGATCCGCTGCTGTACCGCGCCAAAGGTCATATTCTGAAGCTCCTTTACAGTTGCTTCTGCATGAGCAGGCAGCTGTAAAGGGTGAATCTCTTCCACCTTTTTTACCGAGAGAAAGAGAAGCCGTAGTGCGGCAATAAAGATACCGAGAATCACCAGCAGTAGGATTGGCCATAGTCTGCAAATAAACAGCAGCAGAGCCAATGTTCCCAGTATGGTCAAAATCTCAAAGGCAATGTGACGCTTGAATTCCTTATTTTTCATATGTTTTCCTTTCTGAACGCAAAAAACGCACATGAGCATCCAAAGGGGACTCATGTGCGTTTTAATGCGCCCGATTCACTTGTTGTGCTTCGATTATTCGTCAAAGAACGAATTTACGCCGCCGAAGGGTTCAAAACCGGTGAAATTGCCGGGCATATCTCCGTTGGAAACAGCCTTTGGAGATGTAACAGTTGCCTTGGACTGCTCGCCGGTGTCTGCGGACTTCTGCCTTCCTCCGCCGGACGAGCAATACTCGATCTCATCCAGGATGACCACCATGGCGCTTTTTTTCTCATGCGTCGAGCTGTCCTCCCAGACATCCTCATCCAAACGGCCGAGGATGTTGATGAATGAGCTCTCCTTGAGCTGCATCTTTTTGATGCGCTCGCATACCGGGCCAAAAGCCTTTACGGAGATGTTTACCCATCGGGTATTGTTTTCAGCGCGGGTGTCATACACCTTCTTGCCGATACGGAACCGAACACTCTCTCCATTTTCAGAGAACTTGAGAGCCGGCGCGCCGTCATATCCCTTGGAGATGACGACATCTGTTGCGATTACCTTGAACATAAGATACTCCTTTCTTGCAGGTGCTGCCTGCTATAACATGATTTATTTCAACCCATTTTGGGTAGAAATCAGGAAATAAAAAAAGTGCCAACCAACACGAATGTGTTAATTGACACTTTATAACCTGAGAACTCTGGTTTTCCGGATTGGAAACCTTGAAACTGATATTGTTATTATAGCAGGTTCTTCTCTGACAGTCAATTGCTTTCCTTTGCTTTTGCAGGATGACTTTTCGCCAGCACAGACAGCACGAATTCCAAGGCAAGTTTTACCTTGAGTGAGTCAAACAAACAGTTCCCGCTTGGAAGAATACCAGCTTCGACTTGAGCCTCCACTTCCTTGACCAATTTGCGGATTTCCTCGACCTCTGTCATATCGATTCGCTCCCTTTCAAAACATCAATTGCCAAATATGCGCTGAGCCACTGGCACCCCTCGGTCTCATATACCGGTGCATTATTCGCCGCATATACTGTGAGAATATCACCCTCATCAACATTTCGAAGCTTCCCTATAGTCTGTATTTTCACCGTGTGGCGTTCCGAACGCAAATAGAGTGCTTTGATGCGGCGGCGTACCGGTGTTTTTTCCAGTTTTGTACAGCGTCCTTGAATAACCACAATCTGATCGGAAAGTGCTCTATACAAAAGCTGCGATGCGCTGATCCCATAAAAGCCGAAAAAGATAAGAAGGGAAAGGGACAAATAGAGGCTCCCCACCAGCAGCAGAGATACAATCAGTAGCAACAGACTCACCAATGCAACTCCACATCTCATTATAATCTGCTTTTGCAGCGGTGGCGGGATTTTCTTGAATTTTTCCCTCATAGTGTTCCTCACAATAAAAGAAGTCTCTTTTTCTTCACTAACTGAAGCAGTGCGAAGACGACATCATCCCGTACGGCAGCATGCTCCATTTGAGCTTCAAGGATATTATCAAAAATGGTTTCTTTTGTATAAATCGTCTCCGTCAGTGTTTGCCGGTTCTGTTCTCCCAGCAGGTTCGGGGCAGGGGATATCTGGCGCTCCGACAGAAATACCAACTCCGCCGTGGTAAGCCGGAGACCAGCTTCTGTCAACCAAAGCAGAAGCTCTCTTTGCTTTATACTCAAAAATGCGCAGATTCCTTTCGCCTTGGCAGGCACCAAGACGCAGCGTGTCAGGACTCGGTATTCTGAAACTAATTCGTCGCTTTCCGCAATCTCTACAAGCCCCTGACGAGCCAGCTGATGCAGTGCTTTTTCTTCCAGCACATTCTCCCGTGTCTTTGCAAAGCAGTATCTTCCGTTGAGCCAGAGTGCCGCCTGTTCTCCGGTAAGCTGAAAGTCCACGCCGCTATGGGTTACGAACAGAAGATCTTCGGTGGAATTTTTGATTACCATGCCTTTGGATATGTACTTCATTTTGTTCACTCCTTGCCTGTTCTTTACCCATATTACACGGCGCAGCTGTGTCAATTACAGCATTTATAGCAGATACATTGCAACAACACACAGAATAATAATCAGTAGCATGACCCCTGCTACTGCGGAGATCTTTTTCACCAACTTCATGTCCACACCCTCTTTCAGCTTCCCGGCATCCGCAGGTAGAACATCGTCATAGTACCCGTCATACCCATCGTCCTTTGGCGGAAGGGGGTCATCCATTCGGATTTCTGAAATCTTGTCATGCATTTTTCGCGATTTTGGGAAACGGAATTCTTGTTCCTTTTTCTTACGCTTTCGCGGTTCAAACCGCTCCTCCGCTGGTTTCCGCTGACCGCTTTTCGCTCCTGACAGCTTTTTCCCGCATTCCATGCAGAAAGAAGCGGCACCATCGACAAGATCGGCGCCGCAATAGGGACAATATTTCATATTCAATGCTCCTTTGGGCAGTATTCGGCATTTAAGCCGTTTCTCAAGACCCATTGGGGGACAATACGATTATACCACAGCTCCTTTTCCGTGTCACCGGCGCGAACATTGCCATTTACTCTGCCATTTTGTAGGACATCTGGAACTGCCCTGATGCATAACGCAGCAAGCTCTCTGATAACGCTCGACCAACTTGTATTCTTGGATGGAATATACTTGCCATGCGTTTGTAACTGCTCTTATTTACGTGCGTGGCCTCTTGACTTAATGGGTAGCTCGCACTATAATATGAGTAATTAAATTACACGCGCTTTGGCTGAAGAAGGGGAAAACGAAGGATGACATTTGCTGAGAAGTTCAAGGAAGAACGCATAAAGAGAGAACTGACCCAGCAGCAAGTTGCAGATAGCTTGGGGCTTACACGCAAAATGATCACGCTGTATGAGAAAGGGGCCTCTTTCCCGCGTACACGAAATGCCTACAAAAAAATTGCCGATTTTTTTGGCATCGATATCAACTACCTCCTGACGGAAGATGGGAATTCTGCGGCTCCGATGACGGAGGAATGTTGTATGTACGGAAAGGAACAAGCGCAGGAATTGGTAGACGGTATTTCCGGCCTCTTTGTTGGCGGAATACTTTCTGAGCGGGATAAGGATACCGTCATGAGAACTTTGCAGGATATCTATTGGGACTCCAAGAGTGAACATGCCGCAAAACGCATACCAAAGAAATACAATCTGCATTTTGATGACGATTAAGTGTATCGCATAGTTCGATCCTGCAGCAAAATACAGATAGGATTATGGTGCGATGGAGGCAGACGGGCTCAAGACAGCGAAGAAAAATCAATCCAATAAACAATTGCCCGGAATGCATACAATACGGGATAATTTCGAGGAGCAATTTTATGTTCAAACATATGGCCGCTAAAAAGAAAATACTCTGTGCCCTCGCCGGTATATTCCTCGTCCTGATCGTTTGGACTGCATGGGGGAACACCGCGTTGGAGCTGAATACATATACGATAAGCAGCCGTGAGCTGCCGGA
>DJPG01000034.1 GCA_002439735.1 Firmicutes bacterium UBA6418
GGTTTTGTTATTTCTGTATCAGACGCACTTCTGGTCGCGCGTCTTGCGGCAGGCTTCCTTCCGCTCGCAGCGGTAGCAGACCTCGGTGTCCGGCGACGGCTCGCCGCGCTCATGTTTCAGGGTAAGACGCCTGCTTTTTTACATACATAAAAGCTCTTTTGAGGAAATTCAGAGGGAGCGTGAACGATCGCGCAAATTCTTTCGATATTGTGCCGGCGTTGTGTTGAAGTGCTTTCCAAAACACCGAATAAGGTGTGTGCTGCAGGAAAAGCCGCTGTTATCTGCGACCTGTGAAATCGGAAGATCTGTGTTTTCCAGAAGATATCTGGCTCGTTCGAGGCGGGAAAGTGTGATTTCCACACCTGGCGGGTGTCCAAATATATTTCGGTAAAGGTGCTGAAACCTTGAGGGACTGAGTCCGACCGCATCCGCCAGAGATCTGATGGAATGCGGAAATTCCGGCTGCTGATACAGTTGGTTCCGCAAAGCGCGAAGGGAAGATTCGATCTCGGTTTCACAACGGAAGCCGGTAGACTCTGCACTGCGCAGTGACACCAGTAAGGCTGCCAGCAGACAGGAGCGGAGTTCACATTGCAGGGGATCATTGCCAGTATCAAGAAGGGAGTGCAGCCGCCGGATCAAACCGACGACCTCCTCATAATCTCCAAACCGGATCGGCGTGTTGCGTGTCAGAGAGAGGCGTTCGATCCAACGCCGCCCTTCTGCATCAGCCGTAAAATGGATCCAGTCGTCTATGTGAGGCGTTCTTGATGAGCAGTAGTGATGCGGCACGTTCGGCTCTAGCAGGATCCCGCAATTTTGACACGGAAGAATACCGGTCGAAGTAAAAAAATCGCATGGCGTACGGAAAAAGACAAAAACGTAGTATGGGATCCCTTGTGGCCGGTTGATTTCCAGTCCATGCATGAATGTATTTCTATGTCCGCAGCCGTCCAAGTGGAACATATGGATACTCCCTGAGCTTATAGCAGAATTTGATGATTTTTTGACAGGATCAGATATTGTATATCCGCGTGAAACCCGGTAGACTCATAATCAACAAAGAAAAAGGAGCGATTGCTATGAGCCAATTGACGATCAATCGGGTACAACCGAAAGCAGTGATCAATAGAAACATTTATGGGCAGTTCTCAGAGCATCTTGGCCGCTGCGTCTACGGCGGGCTGTTTGTGGGTGAACGATCTGAAATTCCAAATTGCAGAGGTATGCGCTGCGACATAATTGAAGCATTGAGATCCATCAAAATGCCGGTTTTGCGCTGGCCGGGCGGCTGCTTTGCGGATGAATATCACTGGCTCGATGGCGTTGGTCCGAGAGAAACGAGAAAGAGAATGATCAACACACACTGGGGCGGTGTCATAGAGGACAATTCTTTTGGAACGCATGAGTTCATGGAGCTGTGCGACCAAATCGGATGCGAGCCGTATATTGCTGGAAATGTTGGCAGCGGCAGTGTAAGAGAGATGAGTGAGTGGATGGAATATCTGACCTTTGACGGTGTCTCGCCAATGGCAAAACTACGTGAAAAAAACGGACGCAAAAAACCCTGGCGGGTAAAGTATTTCGGGATCGGAAATGAAAACTGGGGCTGCGGTGGGAATATGCGTCCGGCATACTATGCGGATCTTTACCGACATTATCAGACCTATGTACGGAATTATAGCGGTAATAAGGTTTACAAGGTCGCTTGCGGGCCCAATGCGGATGACTATGCATGGACCGACACGGTTATGAAGATCGCCGGAGACTATATGGATGCCTTGTCACTGCACTACTACACATTTCCGACCGGTTTATGGGATGACAAGGGAAACGCAACCGGTTTTTCAAAAAAAGAATTCTATGCTACGCTTCGCCGGGCACTGCGGATAGAAGAACTGATTGAAAATCATTCGCATATTATGCGCAGATATGATCCAGCGGGAAGGGTCGGCTTGATCGTAGATGAATGGGGCACGTGGTATAATGTAGAGCCAGGCACAAATCCCGGCTTTCTTTATCAGCAGAATACAATGCGCGATGCGCTGGTGGCTGCACTTAGCTTGAATATCTTCAACCGGCACGCGGACTGCGTAGTCATGGCAAATCTTGCACAGGTCGTCAACGTGCTGCAGTCCCTGATCCTCACGGAGGGGAAGCGGATGCTCCTGACGCCGACTTACCATGTTTTTGAACTTTATAAAGGACATATGGATGCAGTTTTGCTTGAAAGCTTTGTTGACTGCCAGTCGGTCGGAGAAAAGGAGAATACGGTGCCGAAGCTGGATGTCTCTGTGTCCCAAAACAGGGAAGGGAACATTCACATTACGCTGGCCAATCTTTCAGCCACCGATCCGGAACCGGTTTTCTGCACGATGCAGCTGGACAGACATAGAACGATTCGGGCAAGGATCCTGCACGGGGCGATGGATGCACATAATACTTTTGATGCGCCGGATACAGTCCGGATCGAACCGTTTGCAGATATCTGCGCAGACGAAAATGGGTTTCGTTTCATGATGCCTGCTTGCAGTGTGATGGAGATCGTGCTTTGATATGGAAAGACAGATATGCCGAAAGTGTTTGCTGCGTGAAGAGGATCCGGATGGGCAGTATGCGTATGTTATGCGCCTGCGCAACGATCTTCCGCCAAAGCGGCGTTGCGGGGATGAAGTCTATGAGAAGCGACTGCGCTGTTGCAAAAACTGCCCGGAACTTGCAGGAGCAACCTGTATGCAATGTGGCTGCTATGTAGAGATCCGTGCAATGATCCGAAGTGCGGTTTGCCCGCTGCACCTGTGGTGATATCAACCACAACATAGCCGAAACAGATTCGATTGTCAAGCACCCGCATCAAAAAGTGTTTTTCTGCGGGGCGTTGTGTGTTTCGGAAGATTATGCTATACTAAAATGAATCAGACCCTGTGTAAGAACGATGATGGGAGGACCAACAGTGACGATCGACCTGCACGAAAACGGACTATATCTCAAAATTTATGTAGATGCTGACAAGCAGACTTTTCTTTTGAATTTGTCGCCAAAGGATCTGGTGAAGCCAGAAACGTTCAGGTGGCATCGGTTGGTAGAGCTGCAGTGCAGCGGCTTTAGCCAAAACGATCACCATGGTGCAAAGCATACTGGTACGCAGCCGGGAAGTCTGCTTCGCTATACAAGACATGTGATCGAAAAAAATGCATACGGAACTCTTTTACGGCTTACGCAGCAGGGCTTCGGCCTGGAGGTCACGAGCTGTCTCCAATTTTATAACGGGATTCCTGTTGTCCAAAGCTGGACGGAGCTGCAGAACCTTTCTGAGATCGAACAGCCATTGGAATACATATCGTCTTTTGCGCTCACGGGCTTGACGCTGCAGGAGCCTGGCCCAAGAGATGAGAATGGACTTATCCATATCCCGCACAGCACATGGAAGGGAGAAGCACAGTGGAAGACCTATCCTTTGCACGCGCTCGGTTATGATGCGGTCGAGACATTTTCCATGAAGCGGATCGCGTTGTCATCGACTGGCGCATGGCCGGGAAAAGAGTATCTTCCTATGGGAGCGTATGAGAATCTGAAGGCAAAGACGACGCTTGCGTGGCAAATCGAAACCACGGGCAGCTGGGCGTGGGAAATCTCTGATATTGCGGAGCAGCTCTATCTGCAGGTCTCCGGTCCGACATATGCTGAAAACGGCTTCATGCAGTGGATAAAGCCCGACGAAAGCTTCACCAGCGTTCCGTGTACGCTCGCCTATATCAATGGAGATTTTACCGCGGCAATTCAGGCGTTGACACAGTATAGAAGGCGGATCCGCAGACCAAACAAAGACAATGCACAGCCCAGCGTGATCTTCAATGATTACATGAACTGCCTGATGGGAGACCCGACGACAGAGAGGGAGCTGCCGCTGATCGATGCTGCGGCTGAGATCGGCTGCCGTTATTACTGTATCGACTGTGGATGGTATGACGATGGTCCATGGTGGGACGGCGTTGGGGAGTGGCTGCCGGCGAAAGGGCGGTTCCCCGGAGGGCTGGAACAGCTTCTCCGGCGGATCCGGGAAAAAGGGATGCTGCCGGGGCTTTGGCTGGAACTGGAAGTTATGGGGGTCAACTGCCCATTGGCAAAGAAGGTTCCAAAGGACTGGTTCTTCCAGCGAAACGGTCGGCCGGTCATTGACCACAACCGATATCAACTGGATTTCCGCAATCCGGACGTGATCGCACATGCAAATATGGTCGTCGATCGGCTTGTACAGCAGTATGGCGTAGCTTATATCAAGATGGACTATAATATTGAGCCAGGCGTTGGCACGGATCTGCATGCAGATTCGGCGGGAGCTGGCTTGCTGGCACATACCAGAGCGTATCTCGCATGGCTGGATGACGTATTTGCGCGATATCCGGAGCTGATCATTGAAAATTGCAGCAGCGGAGGTATGCGGATGTGCGGCCCGATGCTCAGCCGGCAAAGCATCCAGAGCGTGACCGACCAGGAGGATTATGTGAAAACCGCTGCGATCGCGTGTAATTGCATGACAGCTGTTCCGCCTGAACAGGCAGCAATTTGGAGCTATCCACAGGAATCGGCGGATGCGGAAACAGTCGTTTTCAATATGGTCAACGCAATATTATTTCGAATCCATCAGAGCGGACATATCGCGCGGCTTTCGCAAACCGGGAAAGCATTGGTCAAAGAAGGAATCCAACTGCATCTGTCGATCGTTGACGAACTGAAGACCGGTCTGCCTGTATGGCCGCTTGGGCTTGCGAGCTTTTCGGATGATTGCCACTGCGTCGGGATCCAGTGCCAAAGCGGGAGAATGTATCTTGCAGTTTGGAATCTGACACGAAAGACTGAAATCAGGATCCCGTTGAAGATGCAATTATCTGACGCACAGTGCATCTACCCAAAGATGGCAGCGGACGATATCCGCATGGACACGCAGACACGGGAACTTTGTCTGCGCATGAAGCCGGGAACGGCGAGAATATTCCGACTCAGCACCGTAGAATGAGGTGTACGCCTTCGAACTGTAAAAGGTCGGCTGAATGAAACGGGCAATCGAAACTGGAGGGACGGAGAAATGCAAATTCGGGCGAGATCTGAGGCTGCCCGTGACGCAGAACGGTTTACAAAGTGGTTTGGAAATCAGCCGATCAAAAGGAAAATCCTGCTCTTGTATGTTCCACTGATCGTCGTACCGCTTCTCGTGCTTGGGATCGTATCGAATATGATCTTTGTCAATGTCACAGTGGATAAGATGGCAAAGGCTGTTGCAGATGATTCTGCGCTGATCTCAGTCCGCGTCGATTCAATGCTGGCAGATATGAAAAACTGTGCCAATATCACAACACTGAACCTGATCCAGTTTTACCATGAGAATACACGGGACTCCAGTAATGCGGTCGATGCACTTGTGCTGCAGAGAAAAATTGAAAATATCCTGCGTACCGGCAATATCTCATTTCCCAATGTGGACTCTATGCTATTCATTGACGCAAACCAAAGAGCGGTGACACTGAATACGAAGCTGCTCTCCAATCTGGATGAGGGGCTGCAGAGCGAGATCTACAACAGAGTGATGAATAGCAGCCCGTCGAGCGTTTGGTTTTCCATGGAATACAGAGACTTTTTTGTGACAGATAAAGATACGCCGACACTCTCCCTTGGCAAGCGCGTGATCGACACGGAGACCGGCGATACGCTTGGCGTACTCATTCTGAACATAAATGAGACTTCTGTCGCGGCGGTATTTCCGCAGTTCAGCAGAAAAGGCGGGAGCGTTTTTCTGGTGGATGATGACGATATCGTGATCGCATCGCAGGACAAGGAGAAATTGCTGAAGCCGCTGGAAAATGCATCGCTTGACGCGTTGTCCCGGGAGCGGGAGGATTTCAATGAAATTCTTCGACTCGATGGACAGAAAACGCTTGTTGCGGGCAGAAAGCTGCAGAATTTTGACTGGCGGCTCATGATCATCATTCCTGTTGCAGAGCTGACGGCAGGCGTAAACAGCAGCGCCACAGTCATGCTGGTGCTGATCTTTGTCTTTATGATATTGGTGCTGATGGCGGCGAATATTCTCTCCGCACTGACAGCAAAACCGATCGTGTCGCTCACAGAAAAAATGAGAGAGATCCAAGGTGGAGACTTTGCGGTTTCCATTCAGGCGGATACGACTGATGAAGTCGGCGAGTTGGCGGCTGGCTTCAATGAAATGATGAAAAGGATAAACGATCTGACTGCGCAATCCGTATTAAAGCAGAAAAAACTGAGAGAATATGAGCTGGCACTGATCCAGGCACAGATCAAGCCGCATTTTCTGTACAATTCTCTGGGACTGGTCTATACCCTCTGCGGAATGGCTGGAGCAACAGAGGCGCAGACCACGACGAAGTCTCTCGCAGATTTTTATCGGGTCGCACTGAGCGCGGGGAAAGAGATCATATCCGTAGAGGAAGAAATTAAAAATGTAAAAGATTATCTGTATATCCAGAGCAAGCGGTTCTCGGATTTCTTTGAATATCAGATCACTGTCGACGAGCAGATCCTGCATAAGAGGATTTTGAAGTTATCGCTGCAGCCAATCGTAGAGAATGCGATTCACCATGGGCTTGTGCCGAAAGGGAGCTTCGGACATCTGCAGATCACCGGTCGGCAAGAAGGTTCGAGAATCGTTTTCACAGTGGCCGATGACGGCGTTGGGATGGACGCACAGATTGCTTCGCATTTACTGGATCGGGAAAATGAGGATACGAGGAGCGGTTCGTTCGGGATACGAAGCGTACATGAACGGTTTCAGCTTTTTTATGGAGAGCAGTATGGACTGGAGATCCGGAGCAGGAAAGGGCACGGAACACAGGTGCGGCTTGTTATGCCGGTTAACGGAGGATCGATATGCTGAAAATAATGGTCGCGGACGACGAGCCTTTATATCGAAAATATCTGGTTGAGTCTTTTGATTGGAATAAGTATGGCTTCACGGTGTGCTGTGAAGCGCAAAACGGTCTTGATGCGCTGGAAAAGGCGAAGCAGTTTCACCCGGATGTTGCGCTTGTGGATATCAATATGCCGCTGATGAACGGTATTGAACTGATCGAAAAGCTCAGACAAAGTGAGCCTGAGATCCGTACGATCCTGCTTACGGGACACAGCGAATTTGAGTATATGAGAACAGCAATCCAGTTGGAGGTTTCTGATTATATACTCAAGCCTTTCAACAACGAAGAGCTGCAACAGGCGCTGCTCAGAGTCAAAGACGACATTGAGCAGAGAAGGCGGGATGAAGCTGTTAAAACCAAAAACACGGAAATGGTAAAACGGCAGCTTCTGAATGCACTGATCAGCCATGAATATCATATGCCGGTCGACGAACTATTTTCACAGCTTGGACGTCTTGGCATACTGCCAGGAGCTGCGTGGTATCAGATCGCTGTTGTAGAGATCGATAATTTTCACCAGAGGTGGAGCGGAACAAGCGACGCAACACTATGGCAATATGGACTTTCCAACATTCTGGATGAGTTGATGGTTTTTCCGGGATGCCATGTCGCGTTTCCGGGACCGGAGGGGCGATTGGTCTCACTGCTCCAGTTTCGTGAGCAGGAGCCCGGGGATGATACCGTATATGCCCAGTATATGCGGCTGTTGAAGATCGTCCGGCAATATTTCAGTTTTACAATTTCTGTCGGGATCGGTGAAAGAGTTGACCGACTGGAGCTGGCACATCAGTCCTATTTCGAGGCAGTCAAAGTACTGAAAAACAAATGGATCATGGGAGAAGACCGCGTCATGCAGTACAGCAGGCTGACCGACAGCGGATTGCGCGTTGGCTTTTATCCGGGAGAGATCAATGAGCGGCTGCTGCGCGGTCTGCGTATGCGGGATACTGCCGGCGTTGAGATGGCTTTGGATGATATTTTTCGATTCGTTCGGGAGAATCATCTGTCTGTGGACTATGCTATTACGATTTTTGTTGGCGTGGTTTCCCTGTGCCTGTCTGCCGTTACAGAGCAGGGTAAGACAGTGGAAGAGATATTCGGAGCCGGTTTTGCACCGTTTGAAAAGATTCGATATATGGAAAGCCTGGACATGATCCATGCTTGGTTTCTGCAGTTCTTTCAGACGATTTTTGAGAAGACGCAGCAGAACCGACCGACAAAAACGCGCGCGCTGGTCACCCAGACAAAAGAATATATTCATGCGCATTTACAGGAAAGCGAGCTGAATCTCGAGAGCATTTCCAAAGCGATGTATGTCAGCACCAGCTATTTGCGGAAAACATTTAAAAAAGAGCTGGATATCAACATATCAGACTATATCCAGCAGGCAAGGATCCAGAAAGCAAAGGAACTGCTGTCATCCTGCCCCAGTATTGCGATTTCTGCCGTTTCGGAAATGTCTGGCTATCACGACATCAGTTATTTCAGCAAGAGTTTTAAGAGATCTACAGGTATGACACCAAGTGAGTTTGCAATCGCAAAGGCAGAGCGCTAGGAATGGAAAATTCGCCCCCGGATTACAAAAAGGGGGCGGATTTTCCATTTTCATATGCGCGGTCGTCTGATACACTGGGCTTGAACTTGAACAGCAGGTGCACCGCATGTTCGAAAAACGTACAAAGGAGACAATGAAATGAGGAAGATCACGAAAAAAGTGTTCGCGCTGATGCTGATCGCTGCGCTGATCCTGTCTCTGGCAGCCTGCAGCGGCCAGACAGACACAAGCAAGGCGAATTCCGACTCAACGGAGCAAACGCAGACACCGGCAGCCGATGGCGCAGAGCAGACGGAGAACGCTTCGACAGAAACCACTGAAGAGGAACAGGTCACGCTCCGAATCTATACGAATTATACGGATGAAGCGTCTATTCAGCAGTTAGACTACGCAGTCGAAGAAATGAAAAAGGTCATGCCGAACGTCACGTTGGAGATCGAGCCGTCTGCACAGGATGACGATGCTAAGCTGAAGACCATGATGGCGACCGGCGATCTGCCTGATATTTTCGGAACGACCCGTTCAAATCTGGACGTTGCGATCAAGTCTGACAGCATTCTGCCACTGGACGAATATATTAAGGACCTGAATCTGGAAGAAGTCCTGACCCCGTCGACCCTGTCGTATCTGGAGCAGCAGGATGGTCACACATGGATCATTCCCACGGAAAACTCCACATTCGGCCTGATCTATGTGAACAAGGCAGTTTTTGAAAAAGCCGGCGTTGAGATCCCGCAGACCTACGAAGAGCTTCTGGCGACTGCAGATACCTTCAATGCGCAGGGCATCGTTCCGCTGTGCATCTGGCTCAAAGAGTCCTGGCCGCCCATGCAGCTGTTCGATATGATCGCGATCACGGAGAATCCTGATGGAATCAAGGCGCTGGATGCCAACGGCGATGCGCTGCCGTCTGATCCCGCCTATCAGCACGCTGCGGAGAAAATCGTTGAAATGGTCAATGCAGGAATGTTCTCCAAGGATGCGTTCACAATGGATTATGATGCTGCTGTCGCCCAGTTCCTGAACGGCGAGGCCGCCATGATGATGGGCGGCAGCTGGACTGCGCAGGAATTTGGCGATAAGCTCGGCGAAGACAACATTGAGATCCTTCTGCCCTATGTCTTTGCAGATGAAGACAAGATCGAGACAGTCAAGGCAGAAGGCCGCATGAGCGGCGGCGGCTTCTCCGGCGGCTTTGCCGTAGCTGCCAACACGGAAAATCCTGAGATCGCGGCGAAGTATTGCGTTCAGCTGGCACTGAAAAATATTGAAGGCCGTATCGTCAAGATCAGCGAGAACAATACCGCGTTCCTGAATCCGCCCGAGTCGGAAACTCCGCAGAACAAGGTCGTAAAGCTTGTCGGCGAAGCCGTCTCTAAGGCACAGACGACGACCATGATGGGCTGGGGCTTTGAGAACAGCGTCATCTATACTGACCTTGGCAGCGAAGTGCAGAAGCTGTACACCGGTCAGTATGCGGTAGACGAGTTTACTGCGAATGCAACAGCAATCGTAGAAAAAGTCCGTAATGGCTGATATCGAAAAATAAGCTGTAAAGCAGCAAACTGGTTCCCTGTGGTTTTTATCAACGGTGTGGCAGCCCGATGAAAGCCACAGGGAATTATTGTAAAATAACACAGCCTCCGAAAGCTGTACAAAATAGGAGGAAGCCATGCATAGTTACCTTGGAAAAAAGACATCCATTCTGGTCTTTATTTTGCCATTTCTGATCTTGTACACCTTCATTCTTGTATATCCCATTGCACAGACAGCTGTGAAAAGCTTTTCGGATTGGGATGGGATCACAGAACCGGTGTTCAATGGGCTGCAGAATTACCGGGATCTGATCAAAGATCCTGACTTCAAAGTATCCATGAAAAACGGACTCATTTTTGCTGCTGTCCTGTTTATCTATCAGCAGGGCATGGGTACGATCCTTGCACTGCTGTTCAGCACAAAAGGATTCCGCATTCGCGGCAGCCGTTTTTTCCGCACGAGCTTTTTTATTCCTGTCATGTTGTCCAGCACGGTAGTAGGTCAGCTCTGGGTCCAGATCCTGAGTTATAACCATGGCCTGATCAACAGTGTGCTTGGCAGCATCAACGAAAGTCTGCGTATTCCGTTTCTGTCGGATCCGAAGCTTGCAATCTATGCGGTAGCCTTTGCAAGCGCATGGCAAGGCATGGGCATAACGTTCGTATTCCTGCTGACGGCGATCCGATCGATCCCGGAGCAATATTATGAGGCAGCAATGATCGATGGCGCCAGTTCTTTGCAGGCACATCGTAAGATCACACTGCCGCTCCTGAAGGAAACTTATAAAGTCACATTTGTCATGTCCCTCACAGGAGGTCTGCGTGCGTTTGACGCAATGTTTGTGATGACCGGCGGCGGCCCTGGCGGCGCGACGATGACACTGTCGTATATGATGTATAACGCCGCATTTAAGCGCGGGCAGTTTGGTTACGGCTGCGCATCGGCAGTCGTTTTGCTGATCGAATGCCTTGCCCTTACGATCCTCATCAACAAAGCTATGGGAAAAGAACGGATCGTATATTAAGGAGGTGCCACATGAAAAAAAAGAGCAGAAATAATCCTGTCGTGAAAGCGCTGGTGTACGTCTTTGTGAGCATCTGCGCGTTGACCTCCCTCTATCCGCTTATCTGGATGGGCTTCAATTCCCTGAAGACAAATGAGGAGATTTTTGCGTCCAATATCTACGGTTTTCCGACAAATCCGAATTTTGACAACTATGTTCATGCAGTGACGCAGTTCAACATCCTGTCCTTTTTCAAAAATAGTCTGATCGTATCGCTCACGTCAGTCTTTTTTGCGATCATCCTGGCAATGATGTTTTCCTACGCCACGGCAAGAATGCGCTGGAAATTGTCCAATCCGGTCCGCATTTATGCGATCATGGGTATGTTTATTCCGGTGCAGATCATTATTATTCCGCTGGTGATGATCATTAAGGATCTGCACCTTCATGATAGTCTGCTATCGATCATTCTGCCGTATATTGCATTCAACCTTTCCTTTATCTCCATGATTTTTTACGCAAATTTCCGCAGCATTCCGTTCGAATTGGAAGAGGCGGCTGCAATCGACGGTGCAAATATCTATACAACGTTTTTCAAAATCATCCTTCCGATCGTTACGCCCGCAATTGCGACTGCCGCGATCCTGGTATTTCTGAATACATGGAATGAGCTGTTTATTGCGATGGTTCTGATCACGAAGAATGGAATGAAGACATTGCCGCTGGGACTGCTGTATTTCCAGGGTGAGTTCTCTACAGACTGGGGCGCATCCTCGGCTGCGCTGACGATCGCAAGCCTTCCGCCAATCATTCTGTATCTGATCTTCAGCAAGCAATTCGAAAACGCGCTGACAGTTGGTTCTGCCGTCAAGGGCTGAGTGCTGATGATGCGTGGAACTCCCAAATATACGAGTATGGAGGCAAAACAGTGAAACAGAAGAAAATCATCACGCTGAACGTTGACGCAGCGAAAAAGAACGGAATAGCCAAGCATGTGGCAGCCGGATCGCTGTACGGCGTTGTTGAAGAATTTCCGCCGGATGAATGGATCCGACAGTTTCGTCCGATCAATATCGGAAACTCACCGGAAGCCGGACATCAGCAGCCGCTGGGTGCGGCTATTCCGACTGCCCGGCGCATTGCGCCGGTAGGAGGCAAGGTTCAGATACGGCTCGCAGAATGGTTTACCGGCTGGTACAACTATGCAGGGCTGGAAGATTGGTTCGCCAAGCTCGAAACGATCGTAAGTCGTGTAAAAGAGTCCGGGATCACAAATGTTGACGGATACGAGCTTTGGAATGAGCCAGATGGAACGTGGAAGGGACTGTATGTGGTCCCTGTGAATGATCGGGATACATATTATGTAACGTTCCGCGTACAGGTGCCGCAGGATGGGGAATACCAGGCTACCGTCCGTTATGCCAACGGTGCGCAGAAAGAGGCCGCCCTGTATTTGCGGGTGAACGGTGAGGACACGGATACGCTTCACTTCCCGTCGACAGGCGGCTGGTATCACAACGGAGCGGCAGGAGAGATATCCTTCCGCGTGCGTCTGCATAAAGGCGAAAACAAGGTCAAGCTGTACCGTGCATCTGTGGAGAATGTTGAACTGGACTATCTGGATGTTCAGGGAGCGGTTCCCGTGAGATATGAGGCGGATACCGCGATCCGCGGCAATACATATTCCTCAACCAGCGGATATGCATCATCCGATGCATCCGGGCATCTTACCTTCAATGAGTTTTTCAGTATTTCACAGAAAAAACTGCGGGAGCTGGATCCTGCAGCCAAGACAATCGGACCGTCATCTTACGTGTATTCTACACTGGCACTCAGAAACTTCCTGCAATATCAAAAAGACCACGGCACACTTCCCGACATTATTTGCTGGCATCAACTGGCGGATGAGGATTTCACCAAGAACTACAAGGATTATCGGGAACTGGAGAAAGAGCTGGATATCGAACCGCTTCCAATTTCGATCAATGAGTACAGCGGTGGCGGGTGGTTCGAGGAAGAGGGAAAGCCGGGCGTTTGCGCACCGCTGATTGCAAAATTCGAGCGTTTTGGGGTCGACAGCGCCTGCCAGAGCTTCTGGAATGGTGTGCAGGGAACACTCAGCAGCACGCTGACACCCAATTATAAGCCAAACGGCGGTTTCTGGTTCTACAAATGGTATGCAGACATGGATGGGGAAATGGTCATGACCGTACCGGAGCGCCCCAACGATCCACGATATCTGGATGGATTCGCTTGTCTGGATGCGCAGCAGCGGGCGCTGACCATCCTGTTTGGCGGCGAGGGCGGTGACGCAGCTCGCGTGGATGTGCATAATCTTCCTGCTTCCTTTGGTGATGCAGTGACCGTGACGCTCGGACATACTGCGTTCCAGGACCGTTTTACAGAAGTCTCCGGGCCTGAGACCGTGTGGGAAAAGACGTACCCGGTCAAAGATGGCACGATCGAAATCGATGTGACAGAACTCAACTGCAATGACGGCTATCGCCTGTTCATTACGCCCGAGAAACCGTGAAGGAGGGGAGCTATGAAGCGCAAAGAAGCATACGAAGACTATATGCCGCTGAAGATCATGGAAGACCGGACCGTGCTCAGCTGTGAAAATGGAAAAAGTGAAGCGTGGAAGTTCGGACAAAGCAGAGGCAATTGGACACTCGTCGGACTGACGACGCTGGACGATGGCGTGCTTGCAGCGGTTTTGGAGGACTTTTCTGAAAATGGAGGGTTGTGCTATGTCGGAAAAGACGGCACGGTGCTTGCATCCTTTGGAAGACGGATGGAAAGCACGCAGAACGATGAGCAGAGCGCATATACGGGATATCTGAAAGATATCGTTGTATCCTCCAATGCGGATCTGATGGGGAATAAGATCTTGGAACAGGAGGAGGATCCCAATTACGAACAGATCAAGAAATGCCTCCCCCCGATGCGGATCGCACATTGTCAGGATGAGGGCTTTGAACTGCCGCATACCTTTATTGGTACGCCGATGACCAGCGATGTGATCCCGCTGTATTATGGCATCCGATACAACATCTCCCGCATCCACCATGGCTATGTTTCGCGGGACATAGAAAAGGCAGTCGATCAGCATACCGTGTGCGAAGGATTGCTTGGGGGCTGGCTGCCGGTCGTGGTCATGCGTTACCCTTATGAGACAAATAAATGCTGGGAGTTTACGGCTTTTGCAAAGGTCGATGTCAGAAGTGCGCATATCCAGCCAGCATGGTATCGCTATGTAAAGCTCGTTGACGGAAAACCGGAGCAGATCCATTATTATGACTCTTACCTTCCGTATCCGATGGAAGCCGAACCGGATGGAACTGCGTTTTATGCGGATCTGTATCGCCTGAAGCAGTATTGGGAAAAGGAACTCGATGGCGGGATGCGGCTGCAGGTCAGCGCCGAACCGTGGATCCCTGACTTTTGCAAGCATTCCATGGCCCGGGAGCGGATCGGAAGGACGGGTGTGCATCCTCGCTATGGTTCCGTTATTCGAAATTATGGTGCGCCGGAACACGATGGATTTCAGGATATTCTTACATCCAGTGTGGATTGCTATCTGGAATGGGGAAAAACAGACTTGGCAAAGGCCTATCTGGAAAACTATTTTGATGAGTTTGTCCGCGATAATGGGCAGCTTGAATATCGCGGACCGGAGATCGGCCAATATGGCCGTATGCTGACGGGTCTTGCACAATACTATGCCTATACCGGCGACGGAGAATTGATCACGCGCTATGAAGGAAAGATCAAGGCTATTACTCAGATATTACTTGATCGCCGGGAAAAGGCAAAGACGCTTTCAAAGGACGACCCGGCTTATGGTATGCTGCACGGACGGCATGAGGCAGATGTTAGCTTTGTCCATCCGGATTTTTTGAAATTCAATTTTGAGCGTCCGTATTTTTCAAACAGCACAGAAGCCTGGCGCGGTTTTCGCGACATCGGCCGGATGTGGCTGAGTATGGGAACGCGGCACGATAATCGGATATGGAAAGAGAGAGGGAACAACCTCCTGAACGAGGCGAAGCAGCTGCAGGCAGATATTCTGGCATCTTTGGAAAATTCGCTGCTGACAGATAGAGATGGAGCGTTTATTCCGTCGATCGCCGGCAGCAGACTATATTACTATGATTAT
This sequence comes from Firmicutes bacterium UBA6418, assembly GCA_002439735.1. Classification (GTDB taxonomy): domain Bacteria; phylum Bacillota; class Clostridia; order Peptostreptococcales; family Anaerovoracaceae; genus CAG-238. The sequence continues at coordinate 15,198 of DJPG01000034.1, forward strand.
CCGTATCGCTCCACACCGGATTCCTTTGACGATAACCGGGTCTGGTGCGAAATGATGCACTCTGGCGTCGTTCCAAAGCGGTACGTGCAAATGCTGATGGAGTCTGGACGGGCGCATAACGGTATGAAGCTTGGCATTTTCGGAAACAGGAATACGGTTGTTGCGTTTATCTGCTATGGTGAGGCATATGGACTGATCCAGCATGACATGATCCGGGAGTTTTTGCTGCTTTTCTATGCGCATGCGCTGCATTTGCACACAAGGGGCAGTTGGACAGCGTTCGAATGTGTTGATGTTGATCGAGACCGCGGTCTCAATACCGGGTATTGCCCGCCCGCACAGATGACGATCCCGACGATAACAAAGTGGATGCTGGTCTTTGAGGATCCAATGGAAGAGACCCTGTGGCTGTGTAAGGCAACGCCGCGTGAATGGCTGGCCGATGGCGAACATGTGATCGTACACGATGCGCCTACGCGCTGGGGAAAACTCAGCATGGAACTGCACGCCGATCTGAAAAACGGATGTGTACACGGAACGATACAGGTTCCGAAAGACACACAGAAAACGATCCTGCGTCTGCGTGTTCCCGGGAATAGAAGAATTACCGCCATGAAGATCAACGGTGCATATGTTGCGTTAACACTGATAGATGAACAGAGCGCCCTGCTCCCTGAAAACTGCCAGGGTACAATAAGCGTTGATGTAGATATGCTGTGATCTGCAAAATGCAAGCATAATCAAGATTGACAAGGAGCACAGAAATGGGAAAAATTCAACATGCGCTTCCGCTGCGAGATGTGTCAGTAAAGGACGACTTTTGGAGTCCAATACAAAAATTGATCACAGATATCGTAATTCCTTATCAGGGGGATATTCTGGAGGATAAGATTCCCGGCGTTGAAAAAAGCCATGCAATTGAAAATTTCAAAATCGCGGCGGGGGAATCAAAGGAAGCCTTCTACGGGATGGTATTTCAGGATAGCGACGTGGCCAAGTGGCTGGAGGCGGTTGCCTACTCCCTTACAATAAAGCCAGATCCACAGCTTGAAAAACGGGCTGACGACGTGATCGCACTGATTGGACGCGCACAGCAGGCCGATGGATACATGGATACATACTTCATCGTGAAAGAGCCATCACACAAGTGGGAAAACCTGTGGCAATGCCATGAACTGTATTGTGCTGGACATATGATCGAGGCAGCGGTTGCTTATCAGCAAGCGACCGGGAAAGATAATTTTCTGACCATAGTCCGTAAAAACGCAGACCTGATCTGCAATTATTTCGGCGTTGGCAAACACCGTGGCTGCCCCGGCCATCAGGAGGTCGAGATCGGCTTGCTGCGGCTGTACCGGCTGACAGGGGAAAGAAAGTATTTGGATACCGCTAAGTTCTTCCTGGACGTGCGTGGGACGGAACCGGAATTTTTTGCGCAGGAGGCTTCTACACACGGTTTTTTCAAAAATTATGAGGAGCCAGACAACCGGGAATATGCACAGACGTATGCACCGGTGCGCAAGCAGGATAAGGCTGTCGGTCATGCAGTTCGTGCGGCATATATGTATTCGGCAATGGCGGATCTGGCATCCGAAACGGATGATGCAGAGCTTGCTGCAGCCTGCAGGCGTTTGTGGAATGATGTGGTAAATCGCCAGATGTATATCACGGGCGGGATCGGTTCGTCTGTGTACGGTGAAGCGTTCACTGTGGATTATGAGCTGCCGAACGATCTTGTATATGCGGAGACCTGCGCATCTGTTGCCATGACATTCTTTGCAAGGAGGATGCTTGAACTTGAAGTCAAGGGCGAATACGCGGATATTTTGGAAAAGGAACTGTTCAATGGGGTCCTTGCGGGCATGCAGCTGGATGGAAAACGCTTTTTCTATGTGAACCCGCTGGAAGTCGTCCCTGGCGTGTCAGGGAAACTCAAAGAGTATAAGCATGTTTTGCCGAAACGACCCAGTTGGTATGCCTGCGCCTGCTGCCCGCCGAATGTTGCGCGGCTACTTTCCTCGCTTGGAAAATATGCATGGGGAGAGAGCAATACGTGTGTTTATTCACATTTTTTTCTTGGCGGCGCAGCAGAGTTCCGGACAGCGGGCGGGGTGCAGATAGAATGCGAGTCCGCCTATCCAGAAAACGGCAGCATCAGGTATGTCATTACACCGACGGAGACAACAGCCAATTTTACGTTTGCGGTGCATATTCCGGGCTGGTGTAAAAATTGGGCGGTATATCTAAACGAAGAAAAAGTGGATGCAGTACTACAGGATGGCTATGTGAAGATTGCACGCAGATGGAGTGCCGGTGATGCCGTTCGCCTTTCACTTGAAATGGCTCCGCAGAGGATGTATGCAAATACACATGTTCGCGCGGATGCAGGCTGCGTGGCGCTGCAAAGAGGACCGCTGGTCTATTGCCTGGAAGGCGTAGACAATGGTGAAGACCTATCGGCACTGCGGCTTCTGCAGCGTTCAGAACTCCGGGAGACGAGCGTGGCGGATAAAACGCTTGGAACGTTCATCGCGCTTGAGGCGAGTGGGATCCGAGAGGTTTCTGGTGCGGCTCTTTACAGCGATACCCCGCCGCAGGAGCATCCCGCAACGCTCCGAGCAATCCCATATTATATGTGGGGCAACCGCGAAGAAGGGGGAATGCGTGTTTGGATCCATGCAAGGTAAGAGGTGGCGCATATGAAACAGTATTATCTCGGCATCGAGCTTGGCTCGACCCGCATCAAGGCCGTTTTGATCGATGAGACGCACAGGATCGTGAAAAGCGGCGATTATACGTGGAAAAGCTCGTTGGAAAACGGCGTGTGGACGTACCACATGGAGGATGTGCAGGAGGGCCTGCGCACGGCGATCCGCAACCTCGGCAAGCTGCCGGGCAAGATCTCCGCGATGGGCGTCTCCGGTATGATGCACGGCTATCTGGCCTTCGACAAGGACTGGAACCTGCTCGCGCCCTTCCGCACCTGGCAGAACACCATGACCGGCGAGGCCGCGGACAAGCTGACCGAGACCTTCGGCTTCAACATCCCGCAGCGCTGGTCCGCTGCGCACCTGTATCAGGCCGTCCTGAACGGCGAACCCCACGTCAAAAACATCGCCCACGTCACCACGCTCGCGGGCTATGTCCATTACCTGCTGACGGGCGAAAATGTCCTCGGCGTCGGCGAAGCCTCCGGCATGTTCCCCATCGACAGCGTCGTTCTGACCTACGACGACCGGATGCTCACAAAGTTTAACGAGCTGCTGGAGCCGTACGGCCTTCCGTGGAAGGTCCGGAGCGTCCTGCCCGTCGTCAGGATCGCCGGTGAAGAGGCCGGTAAGCTGACCGAGAGCGGCAGCGAATATCTCGGCGGTCTCCTGCCCGCGGGCATCCCCTTCTGCCCGCCCGAGGGCGAC
>DJPG01000027.1:0-10120 GCA_002439735.1 Firmicutes bacterium UBA6418
TCGAATTTTACTTTGGAAATACCGAGCCTGCTTGCAAGCGGCGCATAGATTTCCAAGGTTTCGTTGCATTTTTCAATTTTCTTTTCCGGGCTCATGTACTCCATCGTCCGCATATTATGCAGCCGATCGGCCAGCTTGATAATCAACACACGAATGTCCTTGGACATCGCCAGAAACATCTTACGGAAATTTTCCGCCTGAATTTCTTCTTTGGACTCAAACTTGATGGTGCCCAGTTTTGTCACACCGTCTACCAGAAGCGCAATCTCCTCGCCGAAATCGGCGACGAGCTGCTCTCTGGTGTAAGGTGTATCTTCTACCACGTCATGCAAAAGCCCACCGACGATCGTAGCGTCATCCATGCCCATTTCCGCCAGGATCAGCGCGACATGAATCGGGTGGATGAAATACGGTTCACCGCTCTTGCGCAGCTGTCCTTCATGCAGTCTCTGGGCTGTATCGAATGCTTTTCCGATCAGCTCGGTGTTGTAGTTCGAATTGATTTTCAAAATTCGTTCTAAAAATTCAGCTTTTGTGATCATGGACAAGCACTCCTATTTTGTCTTTTTTTTCTTTGTGTTTTTCGCTGTGCTCAGCACGTACTTGGATGTCTCATCTTTTTTGCAGAGGTCATAATAAAGCGGGCTGCAGATAAAGATAGAGGAATAGCATCCTACAATGACGCCGACCATCAGTGGAATGATGAATTCCCGGATCGCCGAAGAAACCATGACGCAGAGCGGGATCATAACAACCAGTGTGGTCAGGGATGTCATGATGGTGCGGTTCAGTGTCTGGTTGATGCTCAGATCGATATTCTTTTCGTTGCTGTCCTTTGGATGCAATGCCTTATTCTCACGGATACGGTCAAAGATAACGATGGTATCATTGATGGAGTATCCAACCAGTGTCAGGATGGCTGCAATAAATGGATTGTTTACCGTGTAGCCAAAGATCGCGTAGAATGCGATCACGATCAACACATCATGCACAACGCCGGCAATTGCCGTTACGCCGTACTTCCAGGATTTGAAGCGGAAAATGATGTAGATCAGCATACCGATCGAAGCGATGATCACGGCCTTCAGAGCATTGCTCTTCAATTCATTTCCGACGGACGGTCCGAACTGTTCGGATGCCAGTACGTCTCTCTGCGTAATGCCATAATCTTTGCTGAGTGTATCAATGACTTCATTACGTGCTGCATTGTCCAAAGATTTGATCGTCTTGATAATGATTTGCGTATTCCCATCACCCGCGTAAATGATCTGCGGATCCAGATCATAGGACGCCAGTGCTTTTTCTACATCTTTGATCGGTACCTGCTTGCCCATTTCAAGCTGAATGGTCGTACCACCGGTAAAGTCGATACCGTAATTCATACCGCCGATGCCTGCGAAAAGCAGACCGGCAATGATGATCACGCAGCTGATGATGTAGTAAACTTTTCTATGTTTGATGAATGAGAAAGTTTTATTTAACATCTGCTTTGGTGTCAAATCATCATTTACACCAAAATATTTATTTTTTGCAAATTTCGGGTTGCTTGCCAGCAGGGAAATGAACAACTGGGTAATGACAACCGCAGTGAAGATACTGATAACAATACCGATCATCAGCGTCAAAGCGAAGCCCTTCACGGAGGTCGTTCCGATCTCGTAAAGGACGACTGCCGCGATCAAGGTCGTGATTTGCGCGTCCAGTACCGTTGTCAGGGCATTCTTGAAACCGGCATCGACTGCGACACGGATAGCCTTGCCGGCACAGATTTCTTCTTTGATTCTCGCAAAGATGATAACGTTCGCGTCAACCGCCATACCGATGGACAGAATCAAGGCCGCAATACCAGGAAGCGTCATAACCACACCTAAGCCGACCATCGACCACAGGAACATCACCACATACAGCAAAAGCGCGATATCGGCGATAAGACCCAGCATACCGTAAAAAATCAGCATCAGCAGGAAGACAATTCCCAAACCGATCGCGCCTGCCACGATGGACTTGTCCAGTGCGTCCGCACCGATTGTAGCAGCTTGTACTGATGATTGTACTTCCTTTAATTCTACCGGAAGTGCGCCGCCTCGGATCAGCGCCGCTGTCATAGAGGCTTCTTCCTTGCTGTATTTTCCCTCGATCTCGCAGCTGCCGCCGCTGATCACGCTCTGTACCGTCGGGTTGGTGATGATCTCTCCGTCCAAAACGATGGCGATCTGCTTTGCCTGCAGTCCCTCAACCGTCGGAGTTACCTCACCATTGAATGCCTTGCGCGTTCCTTCTTCAAACAGCTTCGCGCCTTCGCTGTCAAACTCAAGCAGGATCTTGTAGTAGCTGCCGTCGGTCGCAATCTGTGCATCCTTGACATGGCTACCGTCCAGCACGACACTGCCATCTGCCAGAATGAAATACAACTGCGCTGTCTTACCGATAGCCTGAATCGCTTCATCTGCGTCTTCCACGCCTGGGATCTCGACTCTCAGACGTTTCGTACCCTCGATGGTCACGGAGGATTCCGCAACACCCATCTGGTTGACTCGGTTGTTCAAGACCGCTCTGGTCTGTTCCATCAGCGTCTTCAACTCGTCTCCGGTCAAGTCAGTCTGCGCCTCCATCACCACATAGACACCGCCGTCGATATCCAATCCGTATTTCAATGCAGATTTTACAGAAGTAACTGCACCGTCTTTTGTCTTGTCACCGATGCCGAACAAGGTGACATACCAGCCGAAGGCCAGTGCCAGGATCACCAGTACAGCCAGTATTCTTTTCACTTTTAAACTCATTTTTCAAAAACCTCTCATAACTATAATTTCTCGGAATGCCCGGAAATGGGCATTTTATTTTACATTACATTTTACTACTTTTTTGACGCTGTTACAAGTAAAAACCTCTGACTTTCAACAAAAAAAGATGAAAAACAACAAAAAAGACCCTGAACGCTTCAGGGTCCTTGTGTATCTCCGCGTTTTGCTGTGCGGACGTATGGTTATTCTGTCTTTGCAGCTTCCTCTTCCGCCTCTTTGACTGCCTCCTCGAGCGCTTCTGCCTTAACTGGTTCATCCTTGGCAGGCTCTTCCGCTTCGGAATTCTTTTTCAGTCTTTTCGGCATAACCTTCTTCGGTTCGTCGTCTTCCACAACATCATTCTTTGTGCTGTCACGTCTTGCGGATTCTTTGGTCACAGAAGAAACAGCCCATCTCATCATTTCAAATTTAACTTTGTCAGCGCCAACCTGAATGATGAAAGATTCGTCTTTTGTCTTTACGACCTTGCCGCAGATGCCGCCGATGGTAACAATCTCGTCTCCGACGGTCAAAGCTCTTCTCATTTCCTGGATTTGTCTATCTTTTTTCTTTTGCGGTCTGATCATCAGGAAGTACATCACGACGATCAAGAGAACCAAAGGGATTAATTGTGCTACTGCTTGTGGCATGCTTTAACGCTCCTCTCGTATACTTTTCTTTCATTTCCATAAAAATGGTGCCGGCGATGGGGGTCGAACCCATACGGTGTCGCCACCACAGGATTTTGAGTCCTGCACGTCTGCCAATTCCATCACGCCGGCATAATTCTGTTACCACGCTTTCGATAACAGAACAATCATAGCATAAAAAGACCGAAAACACAAATACTTTTTTTATTTTTTTTAATTTTGTTTTCATTTATTTGGATTTCTGCACATCTGTGGTGTCTTCTTCCGGGGTCTCCGATTGGATGATCTTGCTCCAGCTCCAGGTGTTGCAGTTTTTATAGATGTCATTGAACATCGGCAATGCCTCCGCTTTGAATGTAGTCACGCCAATCAGTCCCGTATAGCGATAGCAGAGCGGATAATACGGCATTTCGTCCAGCATCTTCGTTTTCAGTTCCGTAAAGGCCTCCCGGTACTCCTGCTCGGTATGCAGACGGGAAAGCTCCCGCACACTTGTCAAAAGATCATAGTTCAGATAACCCCACGGGTTTGTGCGGTCGAAAAAGCTGCGCAGATCGTAGCTTTCTTCCATTTGATAGCCGGTGAGGAGGATATCAAAATCACAGGCGCGAATCGCCGCCTGATATTCTTTCGTCGTAAGTGCCCGAACTTCGGAATGAATGCCGATGGTCTCCAGATTCTTTTCGATCAGTCGTGCCGCAGCCGTGCGGGTCGCGTTCTTCTTGTTTACCAGAATCCGCAGAGTGAGTGCGTCACCGTTCATGTCTTCCAAGCTGCCGTCTCCGTTGCGATCTGCCAGTCCTGCGCTCAAAAGCATCTGCTGCGCTTTCTGATAGTCGTAGGCATAGGTTGTTTGCTCATCGGCAACTCCAAGATAATTTGGGTAATAGATGGTATCCGACAGAACGCCGTCACTCATATATGCGTTGGCAAGGATTTTTTGGCGGTCAATGCCATAAGAGAGCGCCTGCCGAATGTCTTTGTTTTTGAGCTGTTTGCTCTTGGTATTATAAACAATCATTTCTACCTGATTGGAAAGCACGTCGTACATCTGATAATTCTTGTCCGAAACGATCGAGCGGCGGGAGGAAGAATCATCCAGATAACAGGTTACGGCATCGATTTCCATCAGATTTTCCGCTAAAGAACGTTTCGGTATGATGTTTACGTAGATCTTATTTTGGGCTTTCTGTTCCTTGTCAAAATATTTCTTGTTCGGATTCAAACGCAGATATTTCAGGTAGTTGTATGACCGATATTGATACATGCCGGTTCCGATCGGTTTGAACTCGTCCCTGGCTTGCGCGAATTGATAGGCGCTTCCGTACTGGCTGCTCGGCACGATCGGAAACGTCAGATCGTCCAGCGAGCAGTTGTAGTTGTTGTTAAAGTAAATATTGCATCGGTAGGTTCCTGTCACATTGACTGCCACGATTTTGGAAGCCTTGGCGTAATACGGCGATGTACTGCCTGCCGCCTTGATCGCATTGACCGTAAAGCGTACATCGTCCGCTTTGAAGGTTTTCCCATTATGCCATTTGACCCCTTTTTTAAGTTTCATTTCGATGCAGGCTCGTTCGGTATTGACGGTATAGCTGTCGACCAGTTCCGGCACCGCGCTGAGGTTTTCGTCGTATTCAAAAAGACTGTTGTAGATCAGTTTGGACAGATAATAGGTATCTTCACTCTGCGAAACCAGCGGATTGAGCGTATCGATGCGCTCCGCGGCAAAGTAAAGCGTCTTCTGCTGTTGATATTTGATGTCAGGATCGATGTTCAATACTTCCTCTTTGTAGATCTCCACACTGGAAAAAACAGCTGCCAGTGCGATGAAAATCACAACCGGTATCACCCAGTATTTTTTTAGAAGCAGAAGTAAGCGATTATCCTTCATGCGCATTTTCCTCCTGTTTTAATCGCGCAAGCTGTACATCAAGCTGTGCGTGCAGCCATGGCAGATCGCGTGAATTGTCGATGATGTGGTCTGCCAGTTTTTTCTTTTTCTCCGTCGGCATCTGGCTGTGCATGCGTTTTTCAATTTCTGCTTCACCGAGACCGTCACGTGCGGCAATGCGCGCAAATCGGACTCTTTTATCGCAGACGACTAGCCAGTTTTCGTCGGTGTCCCCTTGCATGCCGCATTCAAACAGCAACGGCGCGTCGAGTACCACCAGTTTTTCCTGTCTGTTGCGGCATTGTTCGATCTCCGCAAGCGTCTTCTCCATCACTTTGTGCGTGATGATCTGTTCCAGCTTCTCTTTTTTGGCGGGATCCGCGAAAACGGTTTCACCAAGTTTTTTGCGGTTCAACCTGCCGTTCTCCAGGAAAACCTCTTTGCCGAAAACCGCTTCAATCTCCGCGAGGCAAGGGCTTCCTTTTTTTGTCATCTGATGCGCTATGCGATCCGCGTCGATAACCCGGCATCCTTTTTCCCGAAGATAGGCGGAAACCGTCGATTTCCCGGTTCCGATACCGCCGGTAAGTCCGATTACTTTCATTCTCTCGTCCTCTATTTCAGCTCATACCAATTTTCGCCCGTACTGACCTCGGTTTCGAGTTTTACGGATAAGTGCATGGCAGATTCCATATTTCGTTCTAACAGTTCACAAATCTCCGCAAGTTCCGCCTTGTAGGCATTGATGATCAATTCGTCATGAACCTGCAGAATCAGTTTTGAATCCGGATGTTTTTCTTCCAGCTCGCGGTAGACCTTGACCATCGCCAGTTTGATGATATCCGCTGCACTACCCTGGATTGGCGTGTTCATCGCCAGTCGTTCCCCAGCCTGCCGAACCATATAGGTCGAAGCATTGATCTCGTGGATTGTTCGCTTTCTACCCAAGATCGTCTCCGCATAGCCGGTTTTCTTACAGTGCGCGATCTGTGCATCCATATATTCTTTGACCTTCTGATGCTTTTTGAAATATTCCTCGATATAGGCTTCTGCCTCTTTGCGGGTGATATGCAGATTTTCACTCAATCCGAATCCGCTCATGCCATAGATGACACCGAAATTCACGGCTTTGGCGCGGCTTCGATCTGCTGCAGTCACCTGATCGAGTGGTATGCCGAGCACCTTGGCCGCAGTCATCTTATGGATATCTTCTCCCTGCCGGAACGCTTCCAGAAGTCCCGGATCCTGGGATAAATGCGCCAGGATTCGCAACTCGATCTGTGAATAGTCCGCACCGACCAGGATGTGCGCGTCATCGGAAGCGGAAAATGCCTTTCGCAGACTGCGTCCGGTCTCCTGGCGAATCGGAATATTCTGCAGATTTGGTTCGGTACAGCTGATCCGTCCGGTCGTGGTGACCGTTTGCTGGAAATGCGCGCGGATCTTCCCGTCCGCGCCAATCAATGGTTTCATTCCCTCCACATAGGTGGAATTCAGCTTGGTCAGGTTCCGGTAGGCAAGCACCGCGTCGACGATCGGATGCTGATCCCGGATCTTTTCCAGAATATCCGCGCTGGTACTGTATCCGCGTTTACTCTTTTTACCCGCTGGGAGCTTGAGCGTCTCAAACAGGACATCACCCAGCTGATATGGTGATTTGATATTAAAGTGGAAACCCGCATATTGGTAAATTTGTTCTTCCAGTTTTCGAGCCTGCTCGTTCAGTTCACTGCCGATCTGATCAAGAAATTCGCTGTCGGTGCGAATGCCCTCCACCTCCATCGCGGCTAACACCTTGATCAGTGGCAGCTCCACTTCGTACAGAACCTTGTCCAGCTTTCGCTCGCGTGTCTGCGCTTCCTGTATTTCCCGCAGCTTGGCGGCAACGCCGGAAAGAATGACCCCGTAGTCGGCATACCCTGCGGTCGCAGACGCAAGCATGTCCATCTGACCATGTTCTTCTAAAAACTCATCCAGGTTCTGCATGCTCAAATGCAGCTGTTCAAACGCCAGATTTTTGAGTTCATACTGGCTGCGCGCCGGATCCAGCACATACGCGGCAATGGCCGTGTCGAAGCCGGTCCAAAAATCGCGGTAGCCATAAAAAATAAGCGTATACAGGTCATCTTTGATGTCATGCCCCCACAGGGAAAACTGCTGTCGGTTCAGTGCCTCGATGATGTATTCGGTTTGGATGGCCGCCGCATCAATATAACAGACCTCCGCTCCGTTCTGTACAAACACCGCGTCGATCCGCGGCGGACGCACATGACTGGAATCGCCGAATACTTTCAAAAAAACCTCCTTGCCGGAGAACGCATCCAGCGCGGAAAGGTCACTTTCTTTGGTCAGCCTGTGGATCTGTACATCCTGTGGCGTAAAGTGAAAGGCTTCCGGCGCCACTTCCTTTTGCGTCATCGTCTGCGCGATTCGTTTCAGGAAGCTGTTGAATTCCAGCTTCTGATAAAGCTCGATCAGCCGATCGTAATCCGGCTCGACAAGTCGCATCTTCTCGAAATCAATTGCGATCGGTACGAAACGGTTGATGGTTGCCAGGCGTTTACTCATCAGCGCAAGCTGCACATTTTCTTCAACCTTTTTGCGCAGAGCCGGTTTGGTGATCTCGTCCGTATGAGCCAGCAGATTTTCGATCGAATGGAACTGTGTGAGCAGCGCGATGCCGCTTTTTTCTCCGACACCCGGAATGCCCGGAATATGATCGGAGCTGTCGCCCATCAGACCTTTCAGATCGATAAACTGCGTCGGCGTCAACCCATAATGCTCCACCATTTTATCATAGTCAAAAAGTTCAAACTCAGAAATTCCCTTTTTGGTGATCAGGATCTTAGTTTTATCGGTAGCCAACTGTAAGGCGTCCTTGTCGCCGGTAATAATCAATGGGTTCAGACCCTGTTCTTCAGCGGTTCGTGCGACTGTCCCGATAATGTCGTCAGCCTCATAGCCCTCCAGTTCCAGAGTTTTGATGTTCATCGCATGCAGGATGTCTTTTAAAAGCGGCATCTGCATGACCAACTCCGGCGGCATCGGTTTGCGGCCTGCCTTGTAGGCGTCGTATTCCAGATGGCGGAAGGTCGGAGCTTTCAGATCGAACGCAACCGTCAGATAGGCCGGTTCATAGTCTCCGATGATCTTGTTCAGCATATTGATAAAGCCAAAAATGCCCTGCGTATAAATGCCGTCCTTGGTGATCATCGGCCGCTGCATCGCGTAATAGGCCCGGTTGATCAGACTGTTTCCGTCGATGATGACGATGGTTTCCTTCATGTTTCAACCTCATATCTCTCATATCTTAAGAAATAAGAAAATCCCAAATTACCGTCAAGGATATAATTGACGCCCTATCTTACGATAGGTGGGTGCCCTGTTCCCTGCCTCTGTCTTCCGCTCGCGCGGCGGCCTGACATAACGCCCGGAGAAACCCGGACTCCCGAAGTTCAAGTGTAGGTTCAATTATATGTCCTCAACGCATAACCCAGGATTAGTTCTATTATAAGCTTATCTTCTGTCTGTTATTCCTCGAAAAGATCGATGGAACAATTTGTGTATACTTTCTGAACGTCATCGTTGTCTTCCAGAAGTTCGATCATCTTTGCCAGCTTGGCGATATCATGTTCGTCCTTCGGTGCTGCTTCCATGGACGGTACGTATTCCACGTCGGATTCCACGATCTCGTAGCCGGCCTCCGCGATCGCATGATGAACATCGGTATAAGCCGCCGGATCGGTCACGATCTCGTAGCTGTCCTCTTGTACGATCATGTCGTCGGCGCCTGCTTCCAGAGCGGTCTCCATCAGCGCGTCTTCATCCACGCCGTCCGTCTTTTCGACGATGATGATGCCCTTACGTGAGAACATATAGGATACGCATCCCGGCGTGCCAAGATTGCCACCGTACTTATCAAAGGTAGATCTGACTGCGGAAGTTGTTCTGTTGGTATTGTCTGTCAGTGCCTCTACGATGACAGCCACACCGCCTACGCCGTATCCTTCAAAGCTTAATTCTTCATATGTTTCACCGGCAAGCTCTCCGGTTCCCTTTTTGATCGCTCTTGTAATATTGTCATTCGGCATGGAAATGGCTTTTGCCTTTTCAATTGCCAGTCTGAGTGTCGCGTTGTATTCAGGATCTCCGCCGGCCTTTGCTGCTACCGTGATAGCTCGTGCGTATTTTGTAAACATTGCGGCTCTCTTGGAGTCCTGTGCGGCCTTTCTGCCTGCGATTGTACCGTGTCTTCCCATGGAGACACCTCCTAACTGATTTGATTTACTATGTATTTAGCAGAAATAATTATACGACATGTCTCCTGCTTTTTCAAGTTTTTTTCAGATATTTTTTAGGCGGTGACCTCCGAGGAGGCTTCTTCCTCACGCAGGTTCTTGTGTGCCGTGGCCATCATCAGCTTGATCCGGTTGAGCTGGTTGACATTGCTGGCGCCCGGATCATAGTCGATCGCCACGATATTGGCTTTCGGGAAACGTTCGCGGATGGCTTTCATCATGCCTTTGCCGGTTACATGATTTGGTAGGCAGGCAAAAGGCTGCAGACAGGCAATGTTCGTCGCGCCGTCCTTGATCAGCTCAATCATTTCGCCGGTCAGAAGCCAACCCTCACCGCACTGATTGCCGATGGACGCGATCTGAGACGCTTCTTCGGCTGTCTTTTCGATACGGGACGGTTCTTCAAAACGCCGACTTTCCCTAAGAGCCTTCCGTAGCGGCTTGCGGAACTGCTCGATCAGATCGATGCCGATCTTGTTCAGTTTATACTGTTTA